>JAEZGC010000304.1 GCA_023437345.1 Actinomycetes bacterium | reverse complement strand
CTGCCGTTGACCACCCCGAGTTGCTGCCGCCGGTGGTGTTCGCGGCGTTGCGGCATGTGCCGTCCGCGTTGGTGTTCTCGATCGACCCCGAGCACGCCGACACCGAGACCCTGGCGCGGGTGCACGGGTTGCCGATGGAGATCATGGCGAACGCCGTTCTGGTGCAGGGTCGGCGCGGCGGGGACGAGCGGCAGGCGTGCTGCATGACGCTGGCGCACCGCCGGGTGGACGTGAACAACGTGGTGCGGCGACGGCTGGACGTCCGCAAGGCGTCCTTCGCGCCGATGGAGGTCGCGGTGGCGGCGTCCGGCATGGAATACGGCGGGATCACCCCGGTCGGGCTGCCCGCGGACTGGCCGGTCTGGGTGGACGCCGCCGTGGCCGACTCCGACCTGGTCTGCATCGGCGCCGGCAACCGGACCGCCAAGCTGATCCTGCCCGGCGCCGACCTCCTGCTGCTCCCCGGTGCCGAACGGGTGGAAGGCCTCGCCCGCGACCTGGGCTGAGCAGAATCCGGGAGAATCCGGGGGTTGGTGTGGATAATCCACGCCAACGGCCGCAGGGCCCCGGATTCTGCTGGACGGGGGCGAGCCCAGGCCAGAGCCCGTGGGCAGGATGACTGTGGTCGGGTCTCAGTCGAGGCCGATGAAGCTGCGGAAGGGTCCCAGGCCGGTCACCGTGATCGGCTCACCGCGGACGAAGGTGTCCGGCGTGAGCAGAAGCGACTGATGCTCGGCGGGCTCGCCACGGCGGGCAAGCACCTGGCGGCCGTTCGGCTGGTAGCCGACCTTGCGGCTCACCGCCAGCGAGGCCGGGTTGTCCAGGAAGGCCCCCGACGTGATCCGGGCGCCGTCGAGATGGTCGAACACCAGCGCGCAGATCGCCTGCCGCATCGCCGTCCCGATCCCGCGGCCCTGGAACTCCCGGCCGAGCCAGGACCCGGTCTCCCCGGTCCGCGTCACGAGATAGTCGCGCGTCGAGAAGCCCTGCGTCCCGACGATCTGCCCCTCATGTTCGACGGCAAACTCCAGCGACCACCGCTCCCGGCTCCAGCCGGAGCGGACACCCCAGTGGAACTGCACATAGTTGGACGGCAGTTCGTCGGCGGGCGCGTCAGTCCACGGGTGGAAGAAGGGCATCTCGTCGGCCGGGTGGACACCGCCCAGCGCGACGTCGACCAGCGACTCCAGCACCTCGTCGGTGATCGGCCTCAACACCAGCGGCCCCGCCTCGACCCGCAGGCCGAGCGGCGGGAAGGCGTCGGCCAGGTTCACTTGGCCAGGCCGTACAGCCGGTCGCCCGCGTCGCCCAGGCCGGGCACTATGTAGCCGATCTCGTTGAGCCGCTCGTCCACCGCCGCCACCACGAGGGTGCACGGGATGCCGAGCGGGTCGACCAGCTCCCGCATCCGCTGGATTCCCTCCGGCGCGGCGAGCAGGCAGATGCACGTGATGTGGTCGGCGCCCCGGTCCACCAGGAACTGGACGGTGCCGCCCAGCGAACCACCGGTGGCCAGCATCGGGTCGAGCACGTAGCACTGCCGGCCGGACAGGTCCTCCGGCAGCCGCTCGGCGTAGGTGAACGGCTGTAGCGTCTCCTCGTCGCGCACCATGCCGACGAAGCCGACCTCGGCGACCGGCATCACCCGCATGAAGCCCTCGAGCATCCCCAGCCCGGCGCGCAGGATCGGCACGACCAGCGGGGTCGGCTTCGACAGCGTCACCCCGGTGGTGGTGGTGATCGGCGTGGTCACCTGCACCGGCTCCACCCGGACCTCGCGGGTCGCCTCATAGGACAACAGGGTGACCAGTTCCTCGACCAGCTGCCGGAAGGTCGGGCTGCTGGTGTCCTTGTCGCGGAGTCGGGTGACCTTGTGGGCCACCAGCGGGTGATCGAGAGCGCGCAGTTCCACGTCCCCCAGCTTTTCACACCGGCGGACGCCGCACGGCCGGGGTCCGCAGCAATCCCCGGCCGGGCCGTGCCTTGTCGGGGGAGTTCTGACACGATGGGGGCAGACAGTGAGGAGCATGGCGTGAGTGGGACGACCGGCGACTTCGACATCGAGCTGCCCAACCTCGGCGACGACCGGCCAGGGCTCGAGGAGCTGGACGACGAACTCGAGGACGACGTCAGCGACGCCGACGACGACGGCGGCGACGAGGACGACTACGACGACTACCCCGACGACGCCACCGAGGACGACATCGACCTGATCGTCGCGCTGTACCGCGAGGACGGCGATCCGATGGCGGTCGCCCTCGAACTCGACCTCGCCAACGACCTCGACGGGCTGATCAGCCACCTGCGCCGGATCCCCGGCGACGGCGGCGCGCTCGGCATGGTGTCGCTTGCGACCGAGGTGTTCGCCCTGGTCAGGGTGCGGGGCAAGCACGTCCAGGTCTTCCTGTCCGACGCCGGGACCGCCGACGACTGGCCGCTGTCGCGCGACATAGTCGACTACCTGGGCATCGACCTGCCCGACGACGACGAGGACGACGACGCCTACCCGGTCGGCGACCTCGACATCCTGGCCGACTCCGGCCTGCCGGACTTCGAGCTGGAGGCGATCGCGTCCAACTACGACGAGGACTCCGTCTCCCTGCTGGAGCAGATCGCCACCCGGGCCAAGTTCGGCGCCCAGTTCGCTCGGGCCGCGGCCAGCTTCGTCTGAGTCCCGGCGTGAACCGCTGGGAGCCGGCGATGCGGCTGGCGCTGGCGCAGGCCCGGCTCGCCGCCGACCACGACGACGTCCCGATCGGCGCCGTCGTGCTCGACCGGGCCGGCACCGTCGTGGCGCAGGCCGGCAACGAACGTGAACTGCTGGCCGACCCGACAGCGCACGCCGAGGTGCTGGCGCTGCGGCGGGCCGCCGCCGCGCTGGGCAGTTGGCGGTTGTCGGGCTGCACCCTCGTCGTCACCCTCGAGCCGTGCACGATGTGCGCCGGCGCGCTCGTCCTGGCCCGGGTGGACCGCGTCGTGTTCGGCGCCTTCGACCCGAAGGCCGGCGCGGTCGCGTCCTTGTGGGACGTGGTGCGCGACCCGCGGCTCAACCACACCCCCGCGGTGGTTCCCGGGATCCTGGCCGACGAGTGCGGCGCCGTGCTGCGCGACTTCTTCGGTCCCCACCGGACGGGCCCGACGTAGGATTCGAGCGTGTACTTCACAGTCCGGCGCTCCGAGCCGGCCCCGGAAGTGACGGCGTCGATCCTGGCGGACCTGCCGCCCGACCTCGTGCTGCCGCACGACACCGCGTTCTACCTCGCGGCGGCCCAGGACGGGGTCACCTACCTCGCGCTCACCGAGGCCGACGAGCCGGTCGGCGTGCTGCTGCTGGAGCCGCACTTCCGCGAGACCGTCGAGGTGCTGCTGATGGCGGTGCGCAGCGCCTACCTGCGCCAGGGCATCGGACGGCGGCTGCTGGCCGAGGTGGTGGCCGACGCCCGCGCGTTCGGCACCCGGCTCATCGAGGTCAAGACGATTGGCCCGTCCGACCCCGACCCGGGCGCGGCGGCCAGCCGGCTGTTCTACCACGAGATGGGTTTCGTGCCGGTGGAGGAGCTGCCCGGGCTGTGGGACGACCGACCCGCCCTGATCCAGGTCAAGATCGTCTGACGCGGCTCCGGCCCTGCGGGTTGGGCGGCTCGTCGGCGCCCGGACGACCGTCCGCCACCGGTCCCGCGGTCGCCGGCACCC
>JAEZGC010000278.1 GCA_023437345.1 Actinomycetes bacterium | reverse complement strand
CTGCTGGCCGAGGGCCTCGCAGGCCTGCAGGCGGCGAACGCCCAGGGCGAGCTGTACCTCACCGATGTCGTCGCGCACGTGACGGCGAGCGGGCACCGGGTCGGCGGCCACCTGCTCACCGATCACCTGCAGACCGAGGGCGTCAACGACCGCATCCAGCTCGCCGCGCTGGCCGCCGAACTGAACCGGCGCATCCTGCGGCGCTGGATGGCCAACGGCGTGACGGTCATCGACCCGGCGACCACCTGGGTGCACGACGGCGTCGACCTCGCCGAGGACGTCACGCTGCTGCCCAACACCTCGCTGGAGGGCGCCACCTCGGTGGCCCGCGGAGCGACCATCGGCCCCGACACAACCCTTGTCGACGTCGAGGTCGGTGAGGATGCGGTGGTCGTCCGCAGCCACGCCGAGCTCGCCGTGATCGGTCCGCGCGCGACAGTGGGCCCGTTCTCCTACCTGCGCCCGGGCACCGAGCTGGGCACCAAGGGCAAGATCGGCGCCTTCGTGGAAACCAAGAAGGCGATCATCGGCGACGGCGCCAAGGTTCCCCACCTCACCTACTGCGGCGACGCGGTGATCGGCGACGGCGCCAACATCGGTGCCGGGACCATCTTCGCCAACTACGACGGCGTCACGAAGTCCACCTCCACGGTCGGGGCGCACTCCTTCGTGGGCAGCGACTCCGTCCTTGTCGCGCCGGTGCACATCGCCGACGGCGCCTACGTGGCGGCCGGCTCCACGATCACCGCCGATGTCGGCCCCGGGGAGCTCGCTGTGGCCCGTGGCAAGCAGCGCAACATTGCAGGGTGGGTCGCCAGGCGTCGCGCCGGGACAGCCACCGAGGCGGCGGCCGTGGCCGCCCAGAGGACGGAAGCCGCACCTGACGAGGGTGCCGAGGGGACTACCCTGAGCGCAGCACAGCGCCAGGAGGAGGCCGAGTGAGCGGGATCAAGCGGCCCACCGAGAAACACCTGATGGTGTGTACCGGGCGGGCCTTCCCCGAGCTCGCCCAGGACGTCGCCGAACTGCTGGGCGTGGAACTCGTCCCGACCCGGCTCCTCACCTACGCCAACTCCGAGATCTACGTGCGGTTCGAGGAATCGGTCCGCGGCGCCGACGCCTTCGTGATCCAGAGCCACCCGGCCCCGGTCAACGAGTGGCTGATGGAACAGCTGATCATGGTGGACGCCCTGAAGCGGGCCTCGGCCAAGCGGATCACCGTCATCTCGCCGTTCTACCCGTACGGCCGCCAGGACAAGAAGCACGCCGGACGCGAGCCGGTCTCGGCCCGGCTGGTCGCCGACCTGTACAAGACCGCCGGCGCCAACCGGCTGATGTCCATCGACCTTCACGCCGCCCAGATCCAGGGCTTCTTCGACGGCCCGGTCGACCACCTGCTCGCCCTGCCGGTGCTTCACGAGTACGTAGCCAAGAAGTACGACGTCTCCGAGATGACGGTCGTCTCCCCGGACGCCGGGCGGGTGCGGCTGGCCGACATGTGGTCCGACCGGCTCGGCAGCCCGCTGGCCATCATCCACAAGCGGCGTGACCCGAACCGCGCCAACGAAGTGGCGGTCGGCGAGGTGGTCGGCGACGTCACCGGACGGATGTGCCTGCTGGTCGACGACATGATCGACACCGCCGGCACCATCTGCCAGGCCGCCGAAGCCCTGATGGAGCACGGCGCGAAGGGGGTGATCGCCGCCGCGACCCACCCTGTGCTGTCCGGGCCGGCGGTGCAGCGCCTGAACAAGGCCCCCTTCCTCGAGGTGATAGTCACCAACACGCTGCCGCTGTCGGAATCGGTGAACATCCCGAAGCTCACCGTGCTGTCGATGGCACCGCTGCTCTCCCAGGCGATCCGCGCCGTGTTCGAGGACGGCTCGGTGGCGTCGCTGTTCAACGGCTCCAACTGACGTCGGCGGGGTCCCTGGCGATTCGCCACGCCCCGGCGGCCCCCTGTAAGGTTGGGGCGTTACCTCGGCGAGGGGCTGGGTGCCCGTGATCGACAAGGTCCTCCCTTGCTGAGCCGTGTGAACGCCCAAGGTTGAGGAGTTGCAGGAAGTGTCAGAGAACAAGATTGCCGCCGTCGCGCGAACCGAGTTCGGCAAGGGTGCTGCCCGCCGCGCCCGCCGCGCCGGGCTCGTCCCCGCCGTCCTGTACGGCCACGGCACCGACCCGGTTCACGTCTCGGTCCCCGGCCACGACGTGCTGCTAGCGCTGCGCGTCGCCAACGCCCTGCTCACCTTGTCCATCGACGGCGGCAAGGACGTCCTGGCCCTGCCCAAGCAGGTCCAGCGCAACCCCATCAAGGGCTCCATCGAGCACCTCGACCTGCTCATCGTCCGCCGCGGCGAGAAGGTGACTGTCGACGTCCCGCTGATCGTGGTCGGCGAGGAGAAGCTGGACGGCCTGGTGATGATGGACCAGCAGAGCATCTCGCTCGAGGCCGAGGCCACCAACATCCCGGCGTCCATCGAGATCTCGGTCGCCGGCCTCCAGATCGGCGACACGATCACCGCCGGTGACCTGGTCCTGCCCTCCGGCGCTGTCTTCCACGGCGCGGCCGACGACCTGATCCTGAGCATCGCCGAGCAGCGCGCCGCCGAGGAGGCGCCTGCCGAGGAGGCCGCGGGCGAGGCTGAGGCCGCCGCCGACGACGTCGACGAGGCGTGACCCGCTCGCGATGAGCACGTGGCTCGTGGTCGGGCTCGGTAACCCGGGCCCGACCTACGCCGCGCACCGCCACAACGCCGGCTACCGAGTCGTGGAGGCGTTGGCGCGTGAGGCGTCGTCATCCTTCAGCCACTCGCTGCGGCTGGGCGCAGACGTCTGTCGCACCCGGATCACTTCGTCCGGCCAGCTCGGCGGGGTCGGCGCCGACGCAGCCGGCGTGGTTCTGCTGAAGTCGCGGACCTACATGAACGACTCCGGACGCGCGGTCGCCAAGGCGGTGTCCTACTTCGACGTCGCGCCCGACCGCCTGGTCGTCGTCCACGACGAGATCGATCTCGACCCCGGCCGGATCCGGGTCAAGTTCGGCGGCGGCGACAACGGCCACAACGGGCTGAAGTCGATCCGCCGCAGCCTGGGCAGCGGCGACTTCTACCGGGTGCGGATCGGCGTCGGCCGTCCGACCGGTCCCCAGCCGCCGGCCGACTACGTCCTGTCGCCGGTGCCGGCGTCGCAGCGCGAGGACTACGAGGTCGACTTGGCCAGGGCCGCCGACGCCGTCGTGTCGCTGCTCACCCACGGTCTCGAACTCACCCAGGGCCGCTTCAACTCCTGACCCGGACAGAATCCGGGGAGATCCGGGGGTTGGTGTGCTCAGAAGCGGCCTTTCGGCGCCAGCTCCCCGGATTCTGCAGGTCCCTTGTTTGGGGACGCTCTCCGGCATATCGTTTATCGATACGAAGATATCGAATAACGATAGGTTGGTCATGACGCGAGCGACGATCCTCTCCCTGCGGGCTCTGCTGGTGGTGCTGCTGCTCGGCACGGTGGTCGCCCAACTGTGGTTCTTCCCCGTGCTGGCGGGCGGACTTGCCCACGAGAACCCGGAGCTTGCGTGGCTGCGCTGGCCGTTGCTCGTGGTGGTGATTGTGGTCATCGTCCTTGCCCAGGCGGTCCTGATCGCCATCTGGCGCCTGCTGTCGCTGGTCGAGCGCGACCGCGTCTTCTCCCCGGACGCCTTCGGCTGGGTGAGCGTGATCATCGGCTCGGCCGCAGGGGGCTGCGTGCTCGTGCTCGGGACCGATGCGTACCTGACGCTGGTGGTGGAGGCCAACCCGCCCGCGCTCATGCTCATGCTCGCGGCGGTCGGAACGGGACTCGGCGCCTTCGCGCTGCTGATGGCCGTGATGAAGGGCC
>JAEZGC010000253.1 GCA_023437345.1 Actinomycetes bacterium | reverse complement strand
GTCACATGGTCTCCGCTCCGCTCGGATTGCCGTCCCGGCGATTATCGCCGTTCGGCACCCGCCCCGCAGCCGGACCGCGCCGCGCGTGGTCCACCCGCGATGCTGCTCCGACCCCTACCGAGTGGCGGGATCGACGGTTCAGCGCGCTGCGGGTCGGGTACGTGGTTCGCACCACCAACCCACAGCCAAGGAGTCAGTGATGTCGGACACCCCGAAGGATGAGTGGAGCGAGGACGAGGCCGAGAAGGCCAGCGCGAGCTCGCAGCAGTACGGCAACCTGTCGGTCGAGGACGACGCCCATGGCACAGTCGACCCGGCCGACCTGGCGGGAACCGGCGGGTCCCAGGACGACGGGGGCCCGGACAACCCCTGATCGCAGGGCTCAGCTGTTCCAGCGGATGATCGCCGGAGACTCCTTCTCGCGGCCCAGCACAGAGACGCTGGCCACCTCCAGCGGGAAGCTCTGGCCGAAGATGATCGGGAAGTCCAGCCAGGCCAGGGCGAGGACACGAGAGGCGTGGCCGTGGCCGAAGCAGATCGCCTTGTCCACCCCGGATTCGCGGACGCGCGTCACCACCCGGGTGAGCCGGGCGCGGACCTGGTCGGCCGACTCCCCACCGGGGCAGCCGTTGAACCAGATCCGCCAGCCCGGCCAGCGTTCCCTGATCTGCGGGCTCGTCAGGCCCTCGAACTCGCCGTAGTCCCACTCGGCGAGGTCGTCCTCGAGTTCGGGGGCGGCGAACCCGGCCAGTTCGGCGGTCCGCCGGGCCCGCAGTCGTGGGCTGGACAGCACGAGACCGAACTCGGCGGGATCCAGCCTTGTCCGCAGCGCACGGGCCTGCTCCACTCCGGACGGGATGAGGTCGAGGTCGGTGACGGAGGTGTGGCGTCCGTTCTGGGACCATTCGGTCTGGCCGTGGCGGACCAGGTAGAGCAGGGTCATACCGCTCCCCTCTGCTGTCGGGCGGACCCGTCCGGGCTGCGCCCAGCACACCCCAGTGGCCACGGCCAGGTCAAGGCTCCCCGGTCGTCTCGCAAACGCCCGGTCAGGACGCAGCGGTGCTCTTCACGAACTCGGCGACCTCGTCCAGCATCTCGGCGAGGTGCTCGGGCTGCCCGGTCCACACCTGCCGGGAGGTGGGAAGCCCGGCGAGCACCATCGACGCCGTCAGGTCGTCGATCGCCATCCCCCGCGGCGCGGGCCTGGCGGCGATGGCGACCGCCCGGTCCCGCTGGTCGGCGCTCAGCCCTGCCCACCACGACGCCAGTGCCACCTCGTCGATCATGGCGACGATTCTGCCGCAACCCGCGGCACGGGGTGGGTCTCACGGGCCCGGAGCCACGGCACCGCGGTCAGCAACGTGATGGCACCGGTCACCCCGAAGGCGAGCCCGTAGCTGCCGTAGTCGACCAGCAACCCGGCAGCCAGCGGCCCGAGGATTGACCCGAAGTCCTGCGCCATCTGGAAGGCGGCCAGGGCGGGGCCGCCGTTGCGGCGACGGCCCACCACGTCGGCGAGGGACGCCTGCTGGGCCGGGTTCATGGCGCCCGCCCCGAACCCGGCGACCACCGACACCACGATCAGCACCGGCAGGTCCTGTGCGAAGCCGGTGATCAGGGTGGCCACCCCGGAGATGGCGAGCCCCGCCAGGATGAACGGCTTGCGTCCGACCCGGTCGGACCGGCGACCCGCCACGGCGAGGCCTGCGGCATTGCCCGCGGCGAACACGGCCAGCGCGGCCCCGGCCACCCACGGCTGCTCACCGATCATGGCGATCGCGAACAGCGGCAGGATGGCGTTGCGCACACCGAAGTTGGCCCAGCCGTTGGCAAAGCCCGAGCCGAACGCCGCCCGGTAGGCGCTGTCGCGCCAGGCCTCGCCGACCGTCAGCACTGGCAGCGGCGGCGTCCCGGGGGCCGGACGCAGTGACGCATGCCGCAGGAAGACTCCGACGATGCCCGCTGCGACAAGCAGCGCGGCGGCGTAGACCAGGAACGGGACCCGCAGCCCGAAGCTGCCGAGCAGGCCACCGACCACCGGCCCGCCGACCCCGCCCAGCAGGAACGCTGTCGCGTACGCCGAAGCGACCCGCGCCCGGATCGCGGACGGCGCGAGCCGGACCAGCAGCGCCACCGCCGAGACCGTGAACATGGTCGAGCCGATGCCGCCCAGTCCGCGGAAGACCAGCAGCTGCCAGTAGTCCTGCGCGAAGGCTGTGGCCCCGGTGGACAGCGCGACGATGACGACGCCGGACAGGTAGATCGGGCGCTCCCCCAGCCGGGCGATCAGCCGTCCACCCACCGGGGCGAAGACCAGCCGGAAGAAGGCGAAGGCGCTGACCACGACGCTGGACGCGAAAGCGCCGACGCCGAAGCTCTGTGCGAAGGACGGCAGCACGGGGGTGATCAGTCCGAAGCCGATGGCGATCACGAAGGCGGCCGCGATCAGGACCCAGATCTCCCGCGGGATCGTGGGGCGGGTGCCCGAGGGCTCCGCGGCGATGTCGTCGGGCACGATCACCCAGTATGCCGCCCACGCCGTCTGACCTGACGCTGGCAGCGGCCCGGATCTACCATGCCGCCATGGCGCTGTTCCTGCCGTTGCGTGCACGGACCCTGGGCTGGGCGTACTTCGCCGTGCTCGAGCAGCCCACCGCCCGCTTCGCCGGGTTCGAATCCACCGGCGCCCTGCGACTGGTAGCCCGGACCGGGACGACGGGACTGCTCAACGGGGCGCCGGCCCGGGTCGAGGTGGTGACAGCCAGTCACTCGACGTCCGACCCATCAGGAGACCCGACAGGGGAACTGGTCGAAGTGGTGGTCAACGGTCACCGGCTGGGACGCTTCGAGATGACCCGGACGCTGCGCGCCTGGCCGTGGGACGCAGGCCCGTCCGATCGCGCCGAAGCGGACCGGCTCCGACCGTCATGGCGGCTGAGGCTGAGGCCCGCCCCGCGGCGGTTCGTCGTGGTGGAGAGCGACCACAAGTTCCCGGGGCGGCTCACCCTTGAGAGCTTCCCCGCGACCACCCTCTTGGCCTCGCCGCGTGACCGTCGCGCGTCCGGAAGCACAGCGGTCTACCAGGAGGTGCCTTCGGGGACTGTCACGCGTCCGCCGTGGGCGGTCCCTCCGGCGTAGCCGGACGCGAGAACGCCGACTGCCGATCCTGGGGACCCGACGACCCGATCCGGGGAGACAAGAAGACCCCTGATCAGAGTCTGACCAGGGGTCTTGCTGTGGGCGACACTGGGTTCGAACCAGTGACCTCTTCCGTGTCAGGGAAGCGCGCTACCACTGCGCCAGCCGCCCGAGGTGGAGACGGGATTTGAACCCGTGTACACGGATTT
>JAEZGC010000163.1 GCA_023437345.1 Actinomycetes bacterium | reverse complement strand
CGACTTGCCCTTCGGCAGGAAGGTCGAGCCCTTCTCCAGCAGTTCGACGCGGTCGGAGTTGTAGACGATCCGCACCGCGAGCGACGCGCCGCGCCGCGCGTCGGTGATCCGGTACGGGGCTCCCAGGTGACGCACTATGTCGTTGTACTGAGTGCCGCCGCCGGGGATGCGCCCCTGGGAGGCTTCCTGCAGGCCGACCACGTCCGGGTCCTGGTTGCGGATCGCGGCCACCACGCCCGCCCGTCGCTTGGCCCACGACGCCTTGCCCTTGGAGCAGTTCTCGCACAGCACGTTGTAGCTGGCCACCCGCAGCGGCAGCTGCTCGGGGGTGGTGGCGGTGACCACCTCGGACCAGTCGCTGGCCGGCCGGCCCGTGTCATCCAGCGCGCGCACTCGGACGTAGTAGTCGGTTGCGCGCTTCAGCTTGCCCAGGACGGCGGTCGGCTCGTCGGTGGTCAGGGTACGGGCCTGGCGCAGGTCTGGGTTCGGGCCGATCGACAGCTGGTAGGACGCCGCCATGGCCGAACCGGGCCAGGTCGCTGCCAGCGAGGTGGTGGTCCTCGCGTCCAGCGTTACCACCGGGGCGGCGACGGGGAACCGCTTGGCAAGCGTGGTGAACCGCTCGATGGGGCTGGCCGCGCCCGGTGCACCGTCCGCGGACCGGGGGCGTACCCGCAGGTAGTACTCGGTCGCCGGCCGCAGGCCCGCTACGACGGCTATCGAGTCGGTGACAACGAGCCGGCGGGGGGCCACGAACGGGAAGCTGTCAGAGACCTCGACCACCCAGCTGGAGGCCTCGGGGCCGCTCCACGAGACCACCGCCATGTCCGGTCGCGCACCGACCTCGAGTTCGGCCGGCGGATCGGGCAGCGCCGGGTCGGCGACGACTGCCGACCAGCTGAGCGGCAGGCTGAGCAGCAGCACGCAGCCGGTGGCGACGAGGCGGCGCAGCCACCGCACTCGGCCACTCGCCACGGTCGACTCCGTCCACGCTCGCCCACGGGTGGGACCCACCCGGATTCGAGAGAATTTACCACGCCTGAGAGGTTCCTGAGAGGGGGGGTCAGGGGTCGTCCGACCCCGGTTCGCGCCGCCCCCTAGGCTGGGGTCATGACGGGGCGCGTGGCGGTGGCGGCGGGGCTGCTCGGCGCGGCCGCGGCGGCTCCCCTGGCGCTGGCCGGCGGGATCCACCTGCTCGCCCGCGGCCGGCTGGTCGGTCTCGACACGGTGCCGGTCACCCCGGTGGCGGTAGTCCTGGGCGCCGAGGTGTACCCGGACGGGCGACCGTCCGGCTTCCTGCGTGCCCGGCTCGACGTCGCGCTCGAGCTGTACCGGCGAGGGCTGGTGCGGCGCCTGCTGGTCTCCGGGGACGGCACGAGCCGGTTCTACGACGAGCCGGCGGCGATGCTGCGGTACCTGGTCGAGCACGGCGTGCCGACCGACGCGGTGCTCGTCGACCCCGAGGGGGTGGACACCTACGCCTCCTGTGCGCGGGCCCGCGACGAGTTCGGGCTGCACAGGTTGACCGTGATCAGCCAGCGCTACCACCTGCCGCGGGCGCTGGCGATCTGCCGGCTGCTCGGCCTCGACGCCTGGGGGGTGGGCGACACGAGCGTCGCCGACCGCTCGCCGCGCACGTGGGCGCACGGGACCCGCCGCGAACTGGCGGCCAACCTCAAGGTGCTGTGGGACGTCGCCAACCACCGTCCGTGGCATCGTCCGAAGGCGCCGCGGGCCGGCTGAGGAGGGGCTGCGCGCTGGTCGGTGCCAGGGCGCGGGCATGCGAAAATGGCAGCCATGCTGTCACTGCCCGCCGTGCTGAGCGCCCGTGTCGAAACCGTTGCCGGGATCGATCCCGAACTGCGTCCGGCCACTCGTCCCCAGTTCGGGCACTACCAGTCGAATGTTGCGCTGCGGCTGGCCAAGACCCAGGGCCGCCCACCGCGCGAGGTGGCAGCCTCGCTGGTCGAGCAGATCGACCTTGCCGACCTGTGCGAGCCGCTCGAGGTTGCCGGGCCGGGCTTCATCAACTTCCGGATCCGCGCCGACGTGCTGGCCCAGGTGGCCGACGAGGTGCTGGCCGACCCGCGGGCCGGCATCAACACCGCGGGGCAGCCCAAACGGGTGGTGATCGACTACTCGGCGCCGAACGCCGCCAAGCAGATGCACGTCGGGCACCTGCGCTCGACGATCATCGGCGACTGCTTCACCAGGGTGCTGCGCGCCACCGGTCACACTGTCATCCCGCAGAACCACATCGGCGACTGGGGCCGCCAGTTCGGCATGATGGTCGAGCAGCTGCTCGACGAGGGGGTGGACGCCGCCACTCTCGACCTGGCCGGCGCCGAGGAGCTTTATAAGCGCGCGAACGCGCACCTGAAGGAGTCGGAGGAGTTCGCCGACCGGGCCCGCGACCGCGTGGTGGCGCTGCAGGCCGGAGACCCGGAGACCCGCCGGATCTGGCAGCAGATCATCGACATCTCGCTGGCCGGCTTCAACTCGACCTACGCCAGGATGAACGTCCTGCTGACCGACGCCGACGTGGCGGGGGAGTCGATCTACAACGACGACCTGCCGGTGGTCGCCGCCGACCTGGAGCAGCGCGGCATAGCGGTGGTGGACGACGGGGCGCTCGTCGTGTTCGTCGACGGCTTCCCGGCCCCGGCGATGATCCGTAACTCCCAGGGCGGCTACGGCTACGACTGCACCGACCTGGCCGCCGTCCGGCACCGGGTGGGCGACCTGGCCGCCGACCGGCTGATCTACGTCGTCGGGTCGCCGCAGCAGTTCCACTTCGACCTGATCTTCGCGGTCTCCCGCAAGGCGGGCTACCTGCCGCCGCAGGTGTCGGCCGAGTTCGTCGGCTTCGGCCAGGTGCTCGGCGCTGACGGCAAGAAGTTCTCCACCCGGGAGGGGACGGCGGTGACCCTCAACTCGCTGCTGGACGCCGCCGAGGCCGAGGCGGCCCCGTCCATAGCGCTGGCAGCCATCAAGTACGCCGACCTGTCGTCGGGGCTGCAGAAGGACTACGCCTTCGACGTGGAGCGGATGGTGGCCACCACCGGCGACACCGGGCCGTACCTGCAGTACGCGCACGCGCGGGTCACCCAGATCCTGCGCAAGGCGGAGGCCGAGGGCCACCCCGCGGGACCGATCACCGTCCTGACCGAGCCGGAGGAGCAGACGCTGGCCTTGCTGCTGTCGCGGTTCGGCGAGGTGGTCGACTCGGTCGCCGAGACGCTGCAGCCGCACCGGCTGTGCGGCTACCTGTACGAGCTGGCCGGCGCGCTGAGCGTGTTCTACGAGCGCTGCCCCGTCCTGAAGAGCGAGGGCGAGGTGCGGACGTCCCGGCTCGGGCTGTGCCAGGCCACCCGGAAGGTGATCGCCACCGGGCTCGACCTGCTCGGCATCGAGGCTCCCGACCGGATGTAGCGACAGACGTCGCACGCGGGGACGGTTCCTGCGCACAGGGGGACGGTTCCTTGGCACAGGGGGGACGGTTCCCTGGCACAGGGGGACGGTTCCTTGGCACGGCGGGTCTCCTGGCGCTGCGCGGGGGGCGTCCGCTACGTCCGCCGGCTCGGGGGGATCCGCCAGACCCGGCCGCGTCGCTAGGGTGTCGCCATGAACAACACAGTCCTCGGGATCGACATCGGCGGCTCTGGCATCAAGGGCGCTCCGGTCGACCTCGGCAAGGGTGACTTCGCTGCCGACCGGCTGCGAATCCCGACGCCGACCCCGTCCACCCCCGAGGCGGTGGCGGACGTGGTCGCCGAGATCGTCTCGCACTTCGTGGACCTGATCGGGGACGGCCCGGTGGGGGTGACCATCCCGGCTGTGGTGACCCACGGGACGACGAGGTCGGCGGCCAACATCGACAAGTCATGGATCGACGCGCCGGCGGAGCGGATCTTCGCCGAGCGGATCGGACGCCCCGTCCACCTGGCCAACGATGCCGATGCGGCAGGGATCGCCGAGGTGAAGTTCGGTGCCGCGAAGGACCATCCCGGTCTCGTCCTGGTGACGACGCTGGGCACCGGGATCGGTAGCGCGCTCATCTATCGCGGCGTGCTGATCCCGAATACCGAACTCGGACACCTGGAGATCGACGGCCATGACGCCGAGACCCAGGCGGCGGCCTCGGTGAAGACCAGCCTCGGACTGAACTACGCCGACTACTCGGTGCGACTCCAGCGCTACTACGAACGACTGGAGGCGCTGTTCTGGCCCGACCTGCTCGTGGTCGGTGGCGGCATCTCGAAGGACTCCGAGAAGTTCCTGCCCCGGCTCGAGCTGAAGACGCCGATAGTCCCTGCGGCGCTGCGCAACCGGGCCGGGATCATCGGCGCAGCGTGGCTCGCCTCGGAGGCCGCGCGGCGTCCCGACCCGCTCGCCTGACGCTCCGCGGTCGGCGTCCTGCCCGTACTGGTGAGTGTCTCCATCGAGTGCGGAAGGGACACTCACCAGTAAGCCGGACGGGGTGGACGTCCAGCCCGTATTGGTGAGTGTCTCCATCGAGTACGGAAGGGACACTCACCAGTAAGCCGGACGTCGCGGCGCCAGGCTGCTGCACTCCACCCTCGATCTCGCTTACTGGTGAGTGTCGCCGTCGAGTACGGGAGGGACACTCACCAGTAAGCCGGGTGGCGGTCGGTTTCCTGCCCGTACTGGTGAGTGTCTCCATCAAGTTCGGGAGGGACACTCACCAGTAAGCCGGACGGGCCCGCAGCCTGTCTGGGCCGGGGATCGATAGAGTCCTGCCGTGACAACTTGGCTGGTGACCGGCGGGGCCGGGTACATCGGGGCGCACGTCGTGCGGGCGCTCACCGCGGCGGGGATGTCCGCGGTGGTGGTCGACAACCTGTCGTCGGGGATCCGGGGGTTCGTGCCGCACGGCGTGCCGTTCGTTGAGGGCGACATCCTCGACACCGAACTGCTGGCCCGTTCGCTCACCGAGCATTCCTGCGCGGGCGTGATCCACGTGGCCGGGTTCAAGTACGCCGGCGTGTCGGTCCAGCGGCCACTGCACACCTACGCCCAGAACGTCACCGGCACGGCGAGCGTCCTTGCCGCCATGGAGCTCGCCGGGGTCAACAGCATCGTCTTCTCGTCGTCGGCGGCGGTCTACGGCACCCCGGACGGGGACCTGGTCACCGAGGACTCGCCCAAGCGCCCCGAATCGCCCTACGGCGAGTCGAAGCTGATCGGGGAGTGGCTGATCACCGACGTCGCCCGCGCCCGCGACGGCTTCCGCGGCGTCAGCCTGCGCTACTTCAACGTCGTCGGCTCCGCCACCGACGAGGTCTACGACGCGAGCCCGCACAACCTGTTCCCGCTGGTCATCGAGGCCCTGCTGGACGGACGGACGCCGCGCATCAACGGCGACGACTACCCGACCCCCGACGGCACCTGCGTCCGCGACTACGTCCATGTCGGCGACCTGGCGATCTCGCACGTCGCTGCCGCGCGGGCGCTGGACGAGGGCCGCGAGCTGCTACCGGCCTACAACCTCGGCAGCGGGGACGGGCTGTCGGTCCGCCAGATCATGGACGCCATGGCGCGGGTGACCGGGATCGGTTTCGTCCCCGAGATCGCGCCCCGACGCCCCGGTGACCCGGCGCGCATCGTCGCCACCGGCGAGGCGGCAGCCGCCGACCTCGACTGGCGGATGCGCCACAGCGTCGACGCGATGGTCGCCTCGGCCTGGTCGGCGAGGCGTTCGGCGTAGCGGCTCAGCCGCCCCACGGCCCGGGAGCCAGCGGCGCCGGGTCGGGTGGTGGGGGGACGGGAGCCGGCACCGGTTCGCTGACATCGTGCCCGGGACGCCCGTGCAGGTGGGCCTGCAGGACGGCGGCGCGTTCGCGCAGGCTGGTGGCGTCGGTGCCCTCGGCGTGAACCGAGAAGTGCATCCCGGCGGTGTGCACCCCGAGGTCGGCAACGCCGAGCCGGCGCGCCAGCGGGCCCTGGCTGATCCGCACCGACTGGGCCCGGGTGTGCGGCACCACCTGCCAGCGCCGCACCAGCCAGCCGTGCTGGGCGACGAACAGCCGGTCGTCGAACCCCCACCGCAGGAAGGGCGCCGACAGCGGGTGCAGCCAGCGGGCCGACCGCGGCGCCGGTTCGAGCGGGACCTGCTCATAGTTGGCGGACGGCCACAGCGCGGCCAGCGCGGTCCGGACCTGGGTGGCGTTGCCGGCCGGAAGCATGATCGTGCTGACGCCCTTGTCATTCTCGTCGGTGGTGGCAGCACCCCACCCGATCACCTCGAGGTCGATCCGGAAGAGCCCCAGCCGCCGCCAGATCAGCGACTGGCTGAGCTGGATCGCCTGCACCCGGCGGGCCGGCAGCGACTGGCTGGTGAGGCTGGTGAGCCCGCGGGTGATCCGCAGCCCGGCCGGCCGGCGGGACAGGGTGTAGTTGAACTGTCCGGTGACCCGCTGGGCGACGAACCCGATCAGCGCGCTGCCCAGCGGGATCAGCAGGCCGAGCGAGGCGAGCCCCAGGTCAAACGCCATGGTGAGTGCGACGGCCACCACGCCGCTGACCAGGATGGCCAGGAACTCGTGGCTGGTCACCGCGGCGAGCAGCAGGGTGGCCGGGTCGATCCGGACCAGCACCTCGTCCTCGTGGGTCAGGTCCGACAGCACCTCCCCGACGGTCAGGTCGGACGCGGTGGGGGTCGCCGCCCGGTGGCCACGGGCGCGGGCGAGCAGGTAGTCGCGCAGCTCGTGGGCGCGCTTGAGCGCGAGGTAGCGCAGCTTCGCCGACTCGCCGCCGCCGATGTCGATCTGCAGTTCGGCGAGCCCGAACAGGCGGGCCGCGAAGGGCTGCACCACGTCGATGGCCTGGACGCGCTCGAAGGCTATCCGCTGTGAGCTGCGGAACAGGGCGCCGGTGTCGAGCCGGAGTTCCTCGGCGTCCACCACGAAGCGGGTGAATCGCCAGGAGAGGTATCCGCCCACCACAGCCAGCAGGGCGACCAGGCCGATGCCGGCGAGCAGGAACTGCAGCGGCGGCAGGCCGCCGTTGTCGTTGCCGTCGGGGATGAACTCCCGGCCGACGCCGAGCAGGATCGCCAGCAGCACCACCCAGCCGCGGATCAGCGGCGTGAGCGGGTGCGGCCGCTCGGTGAGCTTTGCGCCGGGCGGCGGGGTGGTGGGGTCCTCGGCAGCCTCACTGGCTGACTGCTCAGTCCCCGGCTGACCGGGCGGGGTCAGGGCGGGCGGCCCGGACGGTTCGGCCGCGAAGGGGTGGACGGTGCCCGGCTCGCCCGGACGGCGGGCGTCGTCCATGTCGGTCACAGCGGCAGCGCCTGGGACTCGCCGGCCTCGATCAGGCGGTCCCGCAACCGGGTCGCCTCGTCGCCCTCAAGGCCGGGGATGGTGGCGCTCGTCTCGACGCTCGCGGTGACCAGCGAGACCCGGGCGAGTCCCCACAGGCGTTCGATCGGGCCCGAGGTGACCCGCACCGACTGCATGCGGCTGTACGGGATGGCGACCAGCTTGCGGCTCCACAGCCCGGTGCTGATCAGCAGGTCGTGGTCCCGCTCGGCGTAGCCGAAGGCGCGCGCCCACCGCCAGGCGCGAACGGTGATGTAGA
>JAEZGC010000113.1 GCA_023437345.1 Actinomycetes bacterium | reverse complement strand
GGCCTGACTGCCCTGGCCGACGCGGCGCGGGCCGCGCTGCGCACGCAGGTTCCCGCGCCCCGGCCGCACCTGCCGGCCGGTGCCCACCCGCTCGAGATCGACGATGACAGGTTCGCCTGGGTGGCGGTGACCGCCCAGGCCGCGGCCACCGAGCCCGGCCGCGCCGGACATACCTTCTCCGACCGGATCGACCGCTGGCTGACCGCGCCGGTGATCGGCCCGCTGATCTTCCTCGCCGTGATGTGGCTGGTCTTCCAGGTCACCACCGTGGTTGCCGCGCCATTGCAGGACGGGCTGGACGGCCTGGTGTCGGGGCCGATCTCGGACGGCGCCGCCGCCGTGCTGGCCGCCGTCGGGCTCGGCGGAACCTGGGTCGAAGGGCTGCTGGTGGACGGCCTGATCGCCGGCGTCGGCGCGCTGCTCACCTTCGTGCCCTTGATGACGCTGATGTTCATCCTGCTGGCGCTGCTGGAGGACTCCGGCTACCTGGCCCGCGCCGCGGTGGTCACCGACCGGGTGATGCGGGCGATCGGGCTGCCCGGCCGCGCCTTCCTCCCGCTGATCGTCGGCTACGGCTGCAATGTCCCCGCGGTCTCGGCCACCCGGGTGCTGCCCGACGCCGGGCAGCGCGTGCTGACTGCGCTGCTGGTGCCGTTCACCGCCTGCACCGCGCGGCTCACCGTGTTCGTGATGGTCGGGGTGGCGTTCTTCGGCCCCAACGCCGGCACCGTGGTGTTCGCGATGTACCTGGCGTCGATAGTGATCATCGTCCTGACCGGACTGGCGCTGCGACACACGCTGTGGCGCCGGCAGTCGATAGAGCCTCTGGTGATCGACCTGCCGCCCTACCAGGTGCCCACCTTGCGGCTCACCGCGTCAGTGACCTGGGTGCGGTTGAAGGGCTTCCTGCAGACCGCGTCCGGCATCATCGTGGTCACCATCGCAGCGGTCTGGCTGCTGCAGGCGATCCCGGTCCAGGGCGGCGGCGGTTTCGCCGACACCCCGGTCGAGGACTCCGCCTACGGCGTCGCAGCCCAGGCCATCACCCCGGTCTTCGGCCCCACCGGTTTCGCCAAGTGGGAGACCACCTCGGCGCTGGTGGTCGGGTTCGTGGCCAAGGAGGCGGTCATCTCGTCGTGGGCGCAGACCCACGCCGTCGACGAGCCCGAGGAGGGCGAGGCGGGTGCGCTGGGGGACCGGCTGGTGGCCGACTTCACCGAGTCGTCAGGCGGCCACCCGATCCCGGCCGCGCTGGCGTTCCTCGTCTTCATGATGTCCTACACCGCCTGCGTCGCCACCGTCGCCACCCAGTGGCGCGAGATCGGGCCGCGGTGGACGCTGTTCGGCATCGGCCTGCAGCTGGTGGTCGCCTGGTCGCTGGCGGTGGCCGTGTTCCAGATCGGGAGCCTGTTCCTGTGACCGCGCCGGTGACCGCCGTGCTGGCCCAGCTCGAGGCCGGCGTCCGCTCGGTGCCCGACCTGGCCGGACGCACCGGGCTGGCCCCCGACCTCGTCCGGGCCGTCGTCGGCCGGCTGGTCCGCTCCGGACGGGTGGCCGAATGGACGCTGCCCTCGGGCTGCGCCCCGGCCGGCTGCAGCGAGTGCGCCGCGGCCTGCCCGATCAGTTCCCTCGCCGCCCGCTGAGCGGCCAGGCTCCCCACCCGACGGGCGTCAGCGCCGGCTCACCAGATGTCGGGGCGCTCCCGGTTCGGCTCGTCGGGGCGCGGCGGCTTGCGCGGCTCGGGTTGCAGCGCGCGGCGGGCCTCGTCCAGCAGCCGTAACGCGCGCAACGCCCAGCGGGACAGGTCGATCGGCGGGATCTGCACGGGGCACCTCCGGACGGGCTTTGGCTCCATCATGCCGCGGGGCCTAGAGTCTTGGCTCGTGGCAACGCTTGACGCCCCGATCGGGGTCTTCGACTCCGGCTTCGGCGGACTGACCGTCGCCCGCGCGATCCTTGACCAGCTGCCGGGCGAGGACATGATCTACCTGGGCGACACCGCCCGGGCGCCGTACGGCACCAAGTCGATCCCCGAGGTGCGCGAGTTCGCCCTGGAATGCCTCGACTACCTCGCCGAACAGGACGTCAAGGCGCTCGTCATCGCTTGCAACTCGGCCTCCTCGGCGGTGCTGCGCGATGCCCGCGAGCGCTACGACGTGCCGGTGATCGACGTCGTCCTGCCGGCCGCGCGCCGGGCAGTCAGGGTGTCCCGGCAGGGCCGGATCGGGCTGATCTGTACGACGGCCACCGCCACCTCCCGCAGCTACGACGACGCCCTTGCCGCCGTGCCCGATGTTGACCTGGTGACGATGCCGTGCCCGCGGTTCGTCGACTTCGTCGAGGCGGGGATCACCGGCGGGCCGGAGCTGCTGCAGGTCGCCCGCGAGTACCTGCTGCCGCTGCGCGAGGCGGGCGTCGACACGCTCATCCTTGGCTGCACCCACTACCCGCTGCTGGCCGGCGTCATCTCGTATGTGATCGGCGAGGACGTCACCCTGGTCTCCTCGGCCGAGGAATGTGCCAAGCAGGCCTTCGCAGCGCTCACCGACCTCGACCTGCTGCACCCCGCTCCGCGGACGGCGCGCCAGCGCTTCCTCACCACCGGCAGCCCCGAGCTGTTCGAGGGGGTCGGCAGCCGCCTGCTGGGCGGCTTCGTCCACGAGGTCGAGCAGGTCTACGCCCTGGTCTGAGCCGGCAGCCTGCGATCCCGGCCGACGGCAGGACCTCGCGGCTCACCCGTCCGAGGCGCGGATGGAATGTCACGTATCGATGAAATCGGGTCGGCACTTCCGCTAGTTTCCTCTCCAGTGCCCCCGGGTGTGGTGAAGGTCACGGCAAGGCCGAGCGGGCGCGGGCAGGAAGATGAAGTGCGTGGTGCGACCGGGTGGTCAGTCTCCGTCCCTGTCCTGATCGGCGGGGCGGCCCTCGCCCTGATAGCCGGTGCCGGAGGGGGTCTCACCGCTCAGGCGCTGACCGCACCACGGCAGGATGCCGTGACGACTGCGGTCTACGGGTGCCTCGACCCCGCGAGCGGCGCGCTGACACTGGTGCCAGCGGCCGACTGCGAGGACGGCCTCGTGCCCGTCACCTGGCAGGGCAGGGACGGAGCCGTCGGGCCGCAGGGCGAGAAGGGCGACCCGGGCGAGCCGGGAGCTGACGGAGAGCCAGGCGCAGACGGTGCGGACGGTGCCGACGGCAGCGACGGCAGCGACGGCGGCTCGGGCCAGCGCGGGGCGAAGGGCGAGCCGGGAGCCGACGGTCAGGCCGGAGCGTCCGGCGCGGACGGCGCCGACGGCGGATCGGGCCCCCAGGGCGAGAAGGGCGATCCGGGGGAGAAGGGTGACCCGGGGGAGAAGGGTGACCCGGGCGAGAAGGGCGAGAAGGGCGATGCGGGCGAGAAGGGCGACCCGGGCGAGAAGGGTGACCCGGGCGAGAAGGGCGACCCGGGCGAGAAGGGCGACACCGGACCGGCGGCGTGGGCGACCATCGCCGACTGGGACCCGGCGGTCGCTTACACCGCAGGGCCGCCGGCCTCCCTGGTGCGGCACCTCGGCGGCACCTTCCTGGCCGCCCGCTCCTCGGTCGCAGCGGTGCCGGGCGTCTCGTCGGCTGACTGGATCCTGATCGCCGCCATCGGACCGCAGGGCCCGGCAGGTCCCCAGGGCGTCCCGGGCGTGCCGGGACCTGTCGGACCCGTGGGGGCGCAGGGGCCACAGGGCCTGCAGGGTGACGTGGGCCTGCAGGGCGAGCCGGGCCTGCAGGGCGCCGACGGTATCGAGGGACCCCAGGGTCCGCCGGGAGTGCCAGGGCCCGAAGGACCGACGGGCCCCGCAGGCCCCGCAGGCCCCGCGGGCCCCACCGGACCCGAAGGACCCGAGGGCCCGACAGGCCCGACAGGCCCCGCAGGCCCGACAGGCCCCGCAGGTCCCCAGGGTCCGCAGGGACCGGCCGGGGATTCCCGGCTGCCGGCCGACTGGGGGACGAACCCGGTGCCGGCCGCTGCCGGTATGGGGATGGACTGTGTGGTGGGGAGCGTCATGCTCACGGCGGGGAGAGTCGGCCAGGGCACTCCGGCCAACGGCCAGACCATGTCGATAGTCCAGTACCCGGCCCTGTACACCGTGCTCGGCGTTAGGTTCGGCGGCGACGGCAAGACCACCTTCAGGCTGCCGGACCTGCGCGGGCTGGCGCCCTACGGCTTGACCTACACGGTCTGCCTCGACGGACTCTTCCCGACTTGGGAGTGACGAGCGGCGTCCTCCGCCCCGACCCCGGCACTCACCCCCGCCCGCGGACGGACCCGCGGGCACCGTCCGCGCCGACCCGAAGTAGGGTGTGGGCATGCCCACACGAGCCGACGGACGCGCCCCCGACCAGCTGCGGCCGGTCCGCATCACCCGGCAGTGGCTCGACCACGCCGAGGGCTCGGTGTTGGTCGAGTTCGGAGCCACCCGGGTGCTGGTCGCCGCGTCGGTGAGTGCCGGCGTGCCGCGCTGGCGCAAGGGTTCCGGGCTGGGCTGGGTGACGAGCGAGTACGCCATGCTGCCGCGCGCCACCCACACCCGTGGCGAGCGGGAGTCGGTGCGCGGCCGGATCGGCGGGCGCACCCACGAGATCTCCCGCCTGATCGGACGCTCGCTGCGTGCGGTGATCGACTACAAGGCCCTGGGCGAGAACACCATCGTGCTGGACTGCGACGTGTTGCAGGCCGACGGCGGCACCCGGACGGCGTCCATCACCGGCGCCTACGTCGCGCTGTCGGACGCCGTCGGCTGGCTGCGCGAGCGCAACCTGCTGGTCGGCGAGCCGCTGCTCGACACTGTGGCGGCGGTCTCGGTCGGAGTCGTGGACGAGATCCCCGTCCTCGACCTCGACTACGCCGAGGACTCCGGCGCCGAGGTCGACCTCAACGTGGTAGCGACCGGATCGGGAAAGTTCGTCGAGGTGCAGGGGACTGCCGAGGGCGAGCCCTTCGACCGCGACGTACTCAACCAGCTGCTCGACCTCGGCCTGCTCGGCTGCCGCGATCTCGCCGCCCGGCAGCGGGAGGCCTTGCAGCGATGAGGAGGGTTGTCGTCGCCACCCACAACGCCAAGAAGGCTGTGGAGCTGCGGCGCGTCCTGGCCGCCGAGCAGGTGCCGGTGCAGGTGATGGGGCTCGACGACCTGCCGGCCTACCCCGAGCCGGCCGAGACCGAGCTGAGCTTCGAGGGCAACGCGCTGCTGAAGGCGCACGCCGCCGCCCGCCAGTTCGGGCACCTGGCGGTGGCCGACGACTCGGGCCTGGTGGTCGACCTGCTCATCGGCATGCCGGGGGTCTGGTCGGCCCGCTGGTCGGGTCCGGACGCCACCGACGAGTCGAACCTCGAGCTGTTGATCCGGCAGCTGGCCGACACCGACGATGAGCAGCGCACCGCCCAGTTCGTCTGCGCCATGGCGCTGGTCGCCCCTGACGGGCGCGAGTGGGTGGTTCGTGGCGAGATGCTGGGTCGGCTGGTGTTGCAGCCGCGCGGCAGCAACGGCTTCGGCTACGATCCGATCTTCGTCGCCAACCAGCATTGCCAGACCAACGCCGAGCTGACACCGCAGGAGAAGGACGCCATCAGCCACCGCGGCAAAGCGGTCCGGATGCTGGTGCCACTGCTCCGGGCGGTGGTGGAGGAGGGGCAGTGAAGCAGTACCTCGACCTGATGCGGCACGTTCTCGAGAACGGCACCGAGAAGTCAGACCGCACCGGGACGGGCACCCGCAGCGTTTTCGGCCACCAGATGCGGTTCGACCTGTCCGAGGGCTTCCCGCTGCTGACGACCAAGCGGCTGCACACCCGCTCCATCTTCGGCGAGCTGCTCTGGTTCCTGCGCGGCGACACCAACCTCGCCTGGCTGCACGAGAACAACATCACCATCTGGGACGAGTGGGCCGACGCCAACGGCGACCTCGGACCCGTCTACGGCTACCAGTGGCGCTCCTGGCCCACCCCGGACGGCCGCCACATCGACCAGATCAAGGGCGTCATCGACTCGCTGCGCAGCAACCCCGACTCCCGCCGCCACATAGTCTCGGCCTGGAACGTAGGCCAGCTGCCCGAGATGGCGCTGCCGCCGTGCCACGCCTTCTTCCAGTTCTACGTCGCCGACGGCCGGTTGTCCTGCCAGCTGTACCAGCGCTCGGCCGACATCTTCCTCGGGGTTCCGTTCAACATCGCCTCCTACGCGCTGCTCACCCACCTCGTGGCGCGCGCCACCGGGCTCGAGGCGGGCGACTTCGTCCACACCCTCGGCGATGCCCACCTGTACAGCAACCACCTCGACCAGGCGCGGCTGCAGCTGGAGCGCGACCCGCGCCCGCTGCCCAGGCTCGTGCTGAACCCTGCGGTCACCGGCATCGACGAGTGGACGCTGGCCGACATCGAGGTAGTCGACTACGACCCGCACCCCGGCATCAAGGCGCCGATCGCCGTCTAGGGCGATCCGCTGTGGCGGCCCCCGCCCGGTACTCTCTGTCCCGTGCGGATCATTGCGATTGCGATAGTGAGCTCCAACGGAGTGATCGGCGACGGCACCCGCCAGCCCTTCGAGATCGCCGAGGACTGGGAGCGGTTCAAGGCGGTCACCATGGGCCACCCGCTGGTGATGGGGCGGCGCACCCACGAGGCGATCGGACGATGGCTGCCCGGCCGCACCACCATCGTCGTGACCACCAACCCGAACCGCATCGAGCTGCCGACCGAGGGGCCGGCCACCGGCCACGCCGTCGATTCCGTCGATGCGGCGCTCGACCTCGGCCGCTCCCTGGACGAGGTCGTCTACGTCGCCGGCGGCGGCAGCGTCTACCACGCCGCCTGGCCGGAGCTGACCGACCTCGACCTCACCGAGGTTGACGCCACCGCGGAGGGCAGCGTCCACTTCCCCCAGATCGACCCGGGGGAGTGGCAGGAGGTCTCCCGCCAGCCCCGCGACGGCTTCGCCTTCGTCCAGTACACCCGCCTGCAGCCGTCCGGCCTGGCGGGCGTCGACTAGCCGGGCGTGCGCGCCACAGCCAGCATCCTCCACCTCGACCTTGACGCCTTCTTCGCCGCGGTCGAGCAGCGCGACAAGCCCTCGCTGCGCGGCAAGCCGGTGATCGTCGGCGGACTGGGCCAGCGCGGTGTGGTCTCGACGGCGTCGTACGAGGCCCGCCGCTTCGGGGTCCACTCGGCGATGCCGATGCACGAGGCGCGGCGCCGCTGTCCCAACGCTGCCTTCCTGTCGGGACGCTTCGGCGCGTACCGGGAGGCGAGCCGGATCGTGATGGGGCTGCTGCACGAGGTGTCCCCGCTGGTCGAGGCGCTCAGCCTCGACGAGGCCTTCGTCGACCTGGCCGCCGACCCGGACCTGTCGCTGGAACCCGACCACCTGCTCGCCGTAGCCGCCGGGCTGCGGGAGCAGGTGGCGCAGCGCACCGGCGGGCTTACCGCGTCCGTCGGTCTCGGGTCGTCGAAGTTCATGGCGAAGGTCGCCAGCGAGCTGGCCAAGCCGGACGGCGTCCGGCTGGTGCCGCCGGGGGAGGAGGTGGCGACCATCGCCGGACTGCCCGCCCGCGCGATCCCCGGCGTCGGCCCGGCCACCATGGAACGGCTCGCCCGGCTCGGGGTGGCCAGGGTCAGCGACCTGCAGGCGCTGTCGGCCGCCGAACTCGTCCGCGAACTCGGCAGGTCAGCCGGCGAGACGCTGTACAACCTTGCCCGCGGCATCGACGACCGCGCCGTCGAGCCGGACCGGGAGACCAAGTCGATCTCGGTGGAGGACACCTTCGAGCGTGACATCGCCGACCCGGCGGTGCTGGGACGGATCGCCGCACGGCACGCGGGGCTGGTCGCCGAACGGCTGGCGAAGGCGGGGCTGTTCGCCCGCACCGTCACCGTGAAGGTGCGCTGGCCCGACTTCTCATCGATCAGCCGTTCGCGGACGCTGAACGGCGCCACAGACCGTCCGGAGGTGGTGGCCCAGGTGGCCCGCGGGCTGGTGGAGGGCCTGGACACCAGCGCCGGAGTCCGGCTGTTGGGCGTGGGGGTTTCCGGGCTGGTGGAGGTAGCCCAGGAGCCGCTGTTCGACCTCGCTGCAGACTCACCCGCCCTGGTGGTCGAGGAGGCGGGGTCCCTGTACACCCGCCGCCCGGCGGGCTGGTCTCCCGGCAGCGACGTCGTCCACCGCGAGTTCGGCCCCGGCTGGGTGTGGGGCAGCGGGCACGGCGTGGTCACGGTCAGGTTCGAGACCGCGACGTCCGGCCCCGGCCCGGTGCGCAGCTTCGCCGTCGACGACCCCGACCTGACCGCTGCGGCCCCGTCCGGCACCGCCGACTAGGGGCTCGGGTCGTGCGGATAGTCGGGTGCGCGGCCCTGGAAGTCGAGGATCGCCGGGTTCTGCACCACGCCGTCGCGGATCTCGATGGCCCTGGCGATCACCGGATCGGCGTCCCAGCCTTCCGGCCCGGCCAGCACCGGTTCCAGGAACGGCAGCAGCGCCTTGCTGTTCTCCCAGGTGGCCGAGGCCCACAGGTAGGAGGGGCTGTGGTCGACCGCGTAGTACGACAGCCGGTCGCCCAGTTCCAGCAGCGGCTCCCGGAAGCTGGTGGGACGCGCCCAGCTGAACCCCATGCCGGTGTCGCAGGCGACGTCGACGATCAGGGTGCCGGGCGCGAGGGCCGGCAGGTCGTCCTCGGTGAGGAAGACGACCGGCTCGAGTGGATTCTGCCGCGAGCAGTTCACTATCAGGTCCTTGCCGGCCAGGAAGGCCACCAGCGGCTGTGGCTGCGGGTCGGGGTCGGTCTCGTCAGGGTCGGCCAGCACCAGGTCGCCGTCGAGGTGGACGATCCTGGCGGCGTGGATCGGCGCCGCCACAGCCTCGGTGTCACGATGGGTCAGCACGTCCACGCTGGTGACGCCCAGCCCGGTGAGGGCGGTCACGGCGCCGCGCGCGGTGGCCCCGAAGCCCAGCACTGCCGCGCTCAGCCGGCGTCCGTAGTGGCCGGTGGCACCCGACAGCTGCAGGGCGTGCAGGACCGAGGAGTAGCCGGCCAACTCGTTGTTCTTGTGGAAGACGTGCAGCGAGAAGGACCCGTCAGCGTTCCAGTGGTTCATCTCCTCGAAGGCGATCAGGGTGAGCCGGCGGTCGATGGCCAGCTGGGTGAGGTCGCGGTCCTGCACGCAGTGCGGCCAGCCCCAGAACACCTGGTGAGGACGGAGCTCGGCGATGTCGGCCGGCACCGGCTTGGGCTGCAGCACGATGTCGCAGCGTTCCACCAGTTCGGCATGGCTGCCGACGCCACCCACCCAGCCGGCCAGCTCGGCGTCGCTGAACCCGTGGCGGGCACCGTATCCGGCCTCAAGGAACACCCGCGGGCGGAGCTCCTCGGGGATCCGGTTCAGGTGGTGTGGATCGATCGCCAGCCGGTGCTCGTCGGGCTTGCGGGAGTTGGCCATCACGGCCAGCGTCAAGCCGCCGTCGCGTGTCGGAGTCTGCACCACCATCTGGTCAGGCTAGCCGGGATCGTGTCGGGGCGGGCTGGGCAGTAGGATCGGCCAGGTTGCCGACCGGAGTGGTGGAACTGGCAGACACGCAGGATTTAGGTTCCTGTGCCTTCGGGCGTGAGGGTTCAAGTCCCTTCTCCGGTACTCATGGGCTCCCGCCTTCGTGCGGCCGGCGACTGCAGATCAGGTGGGCGACAAGGGCCGACCAGCCGGTCTGGTGCGAGGCTCCCAGCCCTGCCCCGGTGTCGCCGTTGAAGTACTCGCAGAACGTCGGGTGGGCATCCCACAGCGGACCGCGGGGGTGGTCGGCGGGCTGGCTGGGTCGCCGGCCGTCCGCGCCGGGGCGGAACAACCCGATGACGCGTTCGGTGAGCTCGTCTGCCGCCTCGTCCAGGCTGATCAGGCGGCCCGACCCGGTGGGGAACTCGATCTGTGCCTGCCTGCCGGCCCCGTCGGCATAGGTCCTCAGGGCCTCGATGAGCAGCACGTTGATCGGCAGCCAGACCGGCCCCCGCCAGTTTGAGTTACCGCCGTAGAGCGGACTGTCCGACTCGGCCGGTAGGTAGCCGATGGTGAACTCGCTCAGCCCGATCCGGAGCTTGGCCAGGTTGCGGTAGGCGGCGGACAGCGAGCGCACCCCGTGGGGAGAGAGGAACTCGTTCTCGTCCAGCACGCGGGCAAGGATTCGCAAATAGCGCTCGGGCGGAACGAGGGTCAGGGCGCCGGCGTACTCGGCATCGGCGGGGATCACGACGCGCCGATCGAGGAGGTCAGCCCGGTTCTGAACCAGCCAGCCACGCCGCTCCACGTACCCGTGGAGCTCCGGCACCCAGTCCGGCGTGAGGGCCACGCCGAGCAGCGGGATCAGGCCGACGTAGGAACGGACCCGGACCGGAGTCGACTCCCCGGTGACGTCGACGAGGACGTCGTAGTAGAACCCGTCCTCCTCGTCCCACAGGTTCGTCCCGGCCGTGCCGAACACGTCGAGTGAGTCGGCGATCGACAGGAATCTCTCAAGGAAGGTGGTCGGCAGTTCACTCCAGCCGTCGTCGTGGCGCGCCAACTCCTGAGCGCTGCGCAGCAGGCAGAGGAAGGCGAAGGCCACCCAGCTTGTCGCGTCCGATTGCTCAAGGTGGTAGCCGGCCGGGACGTCGCGTGACCTGTCGAGGACCGAGATGTTGTCCATCCCGAGGAAGCCGCCGCCGAACAGGTCGGTGCCGCTGGGGTCCTTGATGTTGGTCCACCAGCCCATGTTGATCAGCAGCTTGCTCACCATCCGGCTCAGGAAGACCCGGTCCCGGGCACCGTCGATCTGGTAGACCAGCCAGGTCGCCCACGCCTGCACCGGCGGATTGACGTCGGAGAAGGTCCACTCGTACGCCGGCAGCTGCCCCGAGGGGTGCATTGCCCATTCCCGGCACAGCAACAGCAATTGGTCCTTGGCGAACTCCGGGTCGATGTGCGCCAGGGTCACTGCGTGGAAGGCGAGGTCCCACGCAGCGAACCACGGGTACTCCCAGTCGTCAGGCATCGAGATGACGTCGGCCAGTTCAAGGTGGGTCCAGGCTGTGTTGCGCGCACGCGGCTCGCGGGCACGGCGCTGTCTGGGGGGCTCGGGTTGCGCGGGGTCACCGTCGAGCCATTCCCCGACGGCGTAGCGGTAGATCTGCTTGCCCCACAACAATCCGGCGAAGGCCCGGCGCGCGATCAGCGCATCGTCGCCGCTGGCGCCTGCTGGGATCACCCCGCTGTAGAAGAGGTCAGCCTCGGCTGCCCGGGCGGCCAGCACCGCCTGGACGTCGGCGAGCGGGTCGCCCTGGTGGGCAGCGGCCCGCAGCCGGAGGGTGACGGTGACGCTCGCGCCGGGCGCAATCTCGTCGAAGCTGTACTGGAGCCCGAGCTTCGTCCCCGTCGCCGCCGGGTTGATCCCTGAGTCGTCCCCGTGCACCACTGCTGCGTCCACAGCGTCGACGGGGTAGCGCGAGGCGTTCCGGGCGCCATCGCCGAAGATCGCCTCGGCGTTGGTCTCGTTGTCACAGAACAGCGCCCGCGGGGAGCCCTCCGCGGTCAGGATGTAGTCGCCGAGGAAGCCGTGGTGGGCGGCGGCGGTGAGCCGGTTGTCGCCGGCGTCGACAAGGCGAATCTCCGGCCGGCGGTCATCGCGTCCCCAGGCCCAGGTGTTCCGGAACCAGAGCTGTGGGACGAGGTGCAGCGGCGCAGGGTCGGGCCCGCGATTCACCGCTGTCACGCTCAGCACGATGTCGTCGGTCGCTGCCTTCGCGTGGGTGATGGTGACGTCGAAGAACCGATCCTCGTCGAGCACGCCGGTGTCGCCCAGCTCGAACTCGGGCACGTCACGGCCGCGGCGGGCGTTCTCCTCGAGAAGGGCGGCGTAGGGAAACGCCCGCTGCGGGTAGCGGTAGAGCAGTTGCCCCCAGGAATGCGTCGGCGTCGCGTCCAGTGCCCACCAGTACTCCTTGACGTCCTCGCCGTGGTTCCCCTGCTCGTTGGTCAGGCCGAACCACCGCTCCTTGAGCCGGTCGTCGTTACCGTTCCAGAACGCCACCGCGAGGTGCAGGAAGCCGTGGCCATCGCACAGGCCGCCGATGCCGTCCTCCCCCCAGCGGTATGCGCGCCGGTGTGCCTGGTCGAAGGGCAGGTAGTTCCAGGCGTCGCCGTCGGGTGAGTAATCCTCCCGGACCGTGCCCCACTCGCGTCCGGACTGGTACGGGCCCCACAACCGCCAGGCTCCGTCCGCCGCGAGCCCTGTCACGCGCTCGCCCTCGGGCCCGCGATCCCGGTCCGGTTCGGTGCGGCGATTCTCGATGCTGGCCATGGTGACTCCCCGCCGTCGGTGCTCCCACGGTAGCCGCCGGCTGGTTGCGCACGGCGGGGCGGGGGTCCGGGGTCGGGTGGTGCCTCGTCAGCGGGTCCTTCGCGTGCCGCATGACGCTGCTTCCAACGGCGGGTACGAGGTGGAGCTGCGGGCTCAGACCCCGAGCTCGCGGCGCAGCTTGGCGACGTGGCCCGCGGCCCTGACGTTGTACTGCGCCACCGCGACGGTGCCGGTGCCGGCATCGTCCACGTCGATCACGAAGGTGGACCGGATCACGCCCTCGATCTGCTTGCCGTAGAGCACCTTCGTGCCGTATGCCTCGTAGGCGCGGAGGGTGGCCTTGTCGGGGTCGGCCAGCAGCGTGAAGCTCAGCTCGGCCTGCTCGCGGAAGCGGGCGAGCTTCTCGGGGGAGTCGGGCGAGATGCCGACCACGCGGTAGCCGGCGCCGGCCAGATCGCTCAGCGCGGCGTCGAAGTCGACGGCCTGCGTGGTGCAGCCGGGGGTGAGCGCGGCCGGGAAGAAGTAGACGATGACCCGTCCGCCGGCGAAGTCCGACAACGACACCGGCTTCTCGTCGGCATCGAGCAGGGTGAAGGCGGGGGCAGTGTCGCCGGGAGTCAGTTGGGCCATGGCTCAACTCTAGGCCAGCCCGGGGAGTGACCGTCGGCAGTGCGGCTGCGGTTGGGGAGCCGCTGGCATAGTGTTTCTCCAAGGCACCCTTACCGGAGGACACCATGGCTGACGCGGTACGCACCAAGGCCGAGATCGAAGCTGAACTCGACGCTGCCCGGACGCGTCTGGCCGAGGGCCTGTCGAGCCTGATCAACGAGGTCCACCCGAAAGCGATAGTGCACCGGACGGTGGCTGAGGCCCGCGGGCGGGCCGGTGACAAGGTGCGCGCGTTGCGGGCGCAGCTCGTCGAGCCGGACGGCAGCCTCAACCTGACCCGCACCGCTCTGGCCGGCGCCGCCGTCGCGGGGGCTGTCGCGTTCGTGGCCGTGCTGCGCTCGATAGTCCGCCGCTGAGCTTGCGGAACCCCTGGTGGGAGCTGGTTATCTGGTGCGGCTCGGGCGGTCGTCGCTACGTCGCGGACAGTTGGACCCGCAGCCGGCAGGTCGCACAGCGAAAGGCCCCCGACCGGATCCCGGTCGAGGGCCTTTCGTCGTGCGCCGCCAGGGACTCGAACCCCGAACCCGCTAGTTAAGAGCCAGCTGCTCTGCCAGTTGAGCTAGCGGCGCGCGATCAAGAACTTTACAGCAACCCGGCGCGAGGGTGAAATCGAGCGC
>JAEZGC010000023.1 GCA_023437345.1 Actinomycetes bacterium | reverse complement strand
CCCCTCTTTCCCCGCTAGTGGTGAGTGTCCCTCCCGACTATGCGAGGGACACTCACCAGTAGTGCGGGGTTCGGTCAAACCCCGTCGGGTGGGTAGCCTCGGCATGATGTCCGAAATCGCCGACCGCCGTGCCTGGGCCCAGGACCTGACCGAGGTCAGGCTGCGCGCCGCCTTCGGCCCGCACGCGGTCGCGGCCGGACGGCAGTACGCAGCGATGGGCCGGGTGGGCCGGATCGCGCACGGCGGCAGCGGCGCCGACCGGGTGCTGCAGGCCAACGTCCGTGGCTCCGGACGGCACGCCTACCAGACCGTGGTGCGAGCCAGCCCGTCCGGCACGATCAGCTCGTTCTGCAGCTGCCCGGTACGCACCAACTGCAAGCACGGGGTCGCGGTGCTGTGGGCCTTCCGCAGCGCCGAGCTGGAACCCGTCCCGCCGCCTTGGCAGCGCGTGCTGGCCCAGGTCACCGAACAGGCCCGCCGGGACCGGACGCCGGGACAGCCGCTGGCACTGCAGGTCAGCCGGCCGGTCGGCGGCGACCCGCAGCTGCGGCTGCTGATGCCGGGCCGGCGCGGCTGGGTGAAGACCGGGGTCGACTGGGACACCATCGACCGGCCGTGGGACACCACCTTCGCCGAGCCGCAGCGGCAGGCGCTCTCCGCGCTGCGGCGGGCCCACCGCGGGCCGTCAGGCTACGGCTACTACAACCGGCCCGAGCTGCTGTCCTTGGCCGACTTCACAGCCGAGGTGTGGCAGCTGCTCGCCGCCGCCCGCGACGCCGGGGTGACCTTCGTGCCGGTCGAGCCGGTCACCGCTGTGCGGCTGCTCGAGGGTGCGGCTCGGACGGTGACCACGGTGCGTCAGTCCGGCCGGGCCGACGAGGCGGGACAGCCGGGGGTGGAGGTCGTCTCCGCCCTGGTCGCCGAGGGGCGAACCTGGGAGGTCGGCGCCGGCACCCTGATCGGGGACCCCGCCCACGGCGTGGCGCTCGGCGACGGGTCGCTGGTGCTCGGACCGCTGGCAAGGCCGCTGACCGCGGCCGCCCGGTCGCTGCTGGTCCGCTACCCCGTGCTGGAGATCCCGCCGTCCGACGTCCCCGCCTTCGCTGCCGGCTTCCTGCCGGGGTTGCGCCGCACCCTCGACGTGCAGGTGGCCGACGGCCTCGAGCTGCCCGAGGTGGCGGCCCCGGTGGTGCTGGTGCGAGTCGGCTTCGAGCCGAACCACACCACCCGGCTGCGGTGGGGCTTCCGGTACCGCGTCGGGGACGACGTGTTCGACGTCGGGGCGTCGGCCGAGCCGTCCGACCCGCCGGTGCGGGACCCGGCAGCCGAGACCGAGCTCCTCGCCGGGCTGCCCCGCCAGCCGTGGGCTGTCACTGCCGACGCGCTGGGCCGGGACCGGCTGGTCGGGTCGGCCGATCTGTCCGGGGCCGACTCGGCAACGTTCGTCACCGACTGGCTGCCCGCGCTGCAGCTGCTGCCCGGCGTCGAGGTCGACGTCGACGGCACCCCGCCCGACTACCGGCACACTGACGCCGCACCGCTGGTGCGGGTGGGGGTGTCGGACCCGGCAGGGCCGACCGACTGGTTCGACCTGGCGGTCACCGTCAGCATCGACGACGAGCAGGTCGAGTTCGCCGAGCTGTTCAGCGCGCTCGCCCGCGGCGACTCGCACCTGATCCTCGACTCGGGCACCTGGTTCAGCCTCGACCGGCCTGAACTGGACGAGCTGCGCCGGATCATCGAGGAGGCCCGCCAGCTCCAGCCCGAGCCGGACGGCACGCTGCGGCTTCGTCCCGAGCACGCCGGGCTGTGGCAGGACCTGGTCGACCTGGGCGTGGTCGGTGAGCAGTCGCGGGCCTGGCGCGCGGCGGTGGCCGGCCTGATCGACACCGCCGACCTGCCCGAGGTCGCGGTGCCGGACGGGATCGGCGCGACGCTGCGTCCCTACCAGCAGGTCGGGTTCCGCTGGCTCGACTTCCTGTGGCGGGCCGGGCTGGGCGGGATCCTGGCCGACGACATGGGCCTGGGCAAGACCCTGCAGGTGCTGTCAGCGGTGGCCTCGGCGGCCGAGCGCGGCGAACTGGACCAGCCGGTGCTGGTGGTGGCGCCGACCTCTGTGGTGGGCACCTGGGCCGGTGAGGCGGCACGGTTCGCGCCCGGTCTGCGGGTCCGGACCATCGAGTCGACGGCCGGGCGGCGCGCCGAGTCGCTGGCCGACGTGCGTTCCGGGGCCGACCTGGTGGTGACCTCCTACACCCTGCTGCGGCTGGAGGACGCCGGGTACGCGGCCGAGCCGTGGTCTGCCGTCGTGCTGGACGAGGCGCAGTTCATCAAGAACCGGGCGACCCGGGCCTACAAGGCGGTGCGGCGGCTGAGCGCCCGGGTCAAGTTCGCGGTGACCGGCACTCCGCTGGAGAACAACCTGATGGACCTGTGGTCTCTGCTGTCGGTGACCGCCCCCGGCCTGTTCGCCGACCCTGACGTGTTCGCCGAGCTGTACCGGCGTCCCATCGAGTCCGGACGTGACCCGGCAGCGCTCGCCCGGCTGCACCGGCGGGTGCGTCCGCTGATGCTGCGGCGCACCAAGGAGGCGGTCGCCACCGAGCTGCCGCCGAAGCAGGAGCAGGTGCTGGAGGTCGCCCTCGGGCCGGGGCACCGCCGGATCTATGACCGCCACCTGGCCGCCGAGCGCAAGCGCGTGCTCCGGCTGGTCGACGACCTGGACCGCAACCGGGTGGCGATCCTGCGCTCGCTCACCCTGCTGCGCCAGCTCAGCCTCTCCCCGGCGCTGGTCGAGGACGGCGCGCCGGCCCAGTCGGCCAAGATCGACACCCTTGTCGATCTCGTCACCGAGCTGGCCGCCGAGGGGCATCGGGCGCTGGTGTTCAGCCAGTTCACCAGGTTCCTCGGGCTGGTCCGCACCCGGCTCGAGGAGGAGCGGATCGGCTACTCCTACCTCGACGGCCGCACCCGCGACCGGCAGGCCCGGATCGACGGGTTCCGGGCGTCGTCAGACCCGGTGTTCCTGATCAGCCTGAAGGCGGGCGGCTTCGGCCTCACCCTCACCGAGGCCGACTACGTGTTCATCCTCGACCCGTGGTGGAACCCGGCCGCCGAGACGCAGGCTATCGACCGGACCCACCGGATCGGCCAGGACAAGCCGGTCATGGTGTACCGCCTGGTCAGCGAGGACACCATCGAGGAGAAGGTGGTGGCGCTGCAGGCCCGCAAACGGGACCTGTTCGACGCCGTGATGGGCAAGGGCAACGACCTCGCCGCCCCGCTCACCGCCGACGACATCCGCACCCTGCTGGAGCCGTGAGTCGCCCAACCCCTGTACGACGGCAGTTCAGGGGACTGTCCCTCCGAAGGCAGCAACGCAAGCCGAGGCGCAGACACAGGGACTGTCCCCAGTGCCGGTGCTCAGTTCGGAACGGCTCAGCGCCGGGGGACGTCCACTCCGAGCGCCTCCAGCATCGGGACGAGCTTCGCCTCGGTCTCGGCGTACTCCTCGGCCGGATCGGACTCGGCGACGATGCCGCAGCCGGCGTAGAGCGTGATCGAGCGGGAGTCGGCGCCCAGGTGGCCGCACCGCAGCGCGATCGCGAACTCGCCGTCACCGCTGGCCTCCATCCAGCCGACCGGTCCCGAATACCGGCCGCGGTCCAGGTGCTCGAGCTCGGCGATGGCGCGCCGGGCGGTCGCGGTCGGGGTGCCGCAGACCGCAGCTGACGGGTGCAGCTCGGCGGCCAGCCGCAGCGCGCTCACCCCGCCGTGGGCGACGGCGGTCACGTCCGAGGCCAGGTGCAGCACGTTGGGCAGTTCGAGGACGTAGGGCGCGTCGGGCACGTTCATGCCCGAGCAGAACGGTGCCAGGGCCGCCGCCACCGAGTCGACGGCCAACTCGTGCTCGACGAGGTTCTTGCTCGACCTGGCCAGACCGTGCGCCAGCTTCAGGTCGAGTTCCTCGCCGCCGTTGCGCCGGATCGTCCCGGCCAGTACCCGCGACATGGCAAGGCCGCCCTCCAGCCGCACCAGCATCTCCGGCGAGGCGCCGACCAGGCCGTCGATCCAGTACGTCCAGCAGGACGGGTAGTCGGCGGCCAGCGTCCCGACCAGCCACCGCGGGTCTATCGGTTCGGCGGTCTCCACCCGCGCCCCGCGGGCCAGCACCACCTTGCTCAGGTCGTCGCGCCCGATCCGGGTCACCGCCTCGGCGACGATCCGCTCCCACTCCGCGCGGTCCAGCGACCGGCCCGAAACCCCGACCACCCGCGGCCTGGCGATCAGGTCGGCGGCGGGCTGCGGCATCGGCGGGTCGGGTTGGTCGTGCTCGGACAGCCAGGTCACCCAGGCGCGGCCGCGGCGGCGTCCCACGACCACGCGGGGCACGACGAGCACCGACGGGCGGGTGGTGTTGTCAGGGTCGAACGGGAAGGACGCGAACACCACTGGCCCGGTGGAGCCCACCCCGGCCAGCTCGGAGTCCATCTCGATCCCGGCGACGAACTCCTGCCACCACCGGTCGGCGGTGGCGGGGTCAGCGCCCTCCAGCCGCGCAGCCTCGCCGATCCCGATCATGCCGTCGCCGCGGCGCAGCCAGGCGACGCTCGGGCCCGAGGGGAGGAATGCCTCCAGCGGCCCGGGGTCCGAGACCGCGATGGTCCTGGCCCGCCAGACAGGCCGCGGCGGGAGGTCACGCACCAACGCAGGATAACGCGCCCCCGTCAGCCGCGCTAACTCGCTGCGGCAGGCCGCCGGATCGGGCGCCGCTTGAGGGTCGCCGTGGTCGGCGACCTTGTCGCGAAGAGGAAACAAGCTCGCCAAAGGCCCTAGACTGGCCGGGCCCGCAAGCAGGAAGTCAGGAGCCGCAGCCCATGCCCGAGTCGCACGCCGACGTGATTGTCGTCGGGGCCGGGCCGGGTGGATCGACAGCGGCCCGCTACCTTGCCGAGCGTGGCCTGTCGGTCCTCCTGCTGGAGAAGAGCAGCTTCCCGCGGGAGAAGGTCTGCGGCGACGGACTCACCCCGCGCGCAGTCAAGCAACTGATCAAGCTCGGCATCGACACCAGCGACGAGAAGGCCTGGCCGCGCAACAAGGGCCTGCGGGTCTACGGCGGACGCACCGAGCCGTTCCAGCTGCCGTGGCCCGAGCTGGCCGAGTTCCCGCCCTACGGGCTGGTCCGTGGTCGTGCCGACTTCGACAAGGTCCTCGCCGACCACGCAGTGGCAGGCGGCGCCACCCTGCTGGAGAACACCAACGTCACCGGCGCCGTGGTCGACCCGCGCACCGACCGGATCACCGGCGTCACCACCAAGGACGGCCGCACCTTCTCCGCGCCCGTGGTGGTCGCCGCCGACGGCAACTCCTCGCGGCTGGCGCTGTCGATGGGCCTGGCCAAGCGCAAGGACCGGCCGATGGGGGTCGCGGTCCGCACCTACTTCACCAGCCCGCGCACCGACGACGACTACATGGAGTCGTGGCTGGAGCTGTGGGACGGCAAGCCGGGGCAGTCGAACCTGCTGCCTGGCTACGGCTGGGTGTTCGGGATGGGTGACGGCACCTGCAACGTCGGGCTCGGCACCGTGAGCTCGTCGGCCACCTCGACGAAGGGCAACTACCGCGCGATGCTGCGGGCCTGGCTGGCCAACACCCCGCCGGAATGGGGCTTCACCGAGGAGAACCAGGTCGGCACCGTCGGCTCCGCGGCGCTCCCGATGAGCTTCAACCGGCAGCCCGCCTACGCGCGGGGACTGGTCCTGGTCGGCGACTCCGGCGGCATGGTCAGCCCGTTCAACGGCGAGGGGATCGGCTACGCCATGGAGGCCGCGGAGATGGCCGCCGACGCCATCACCGACGCCAGGTTCCGCGGCTTCGGCACCCCCAGCGCCGAGCGTGCCCTGCAGGGCTACGTGACCCGGCTGAAGTCGGAGTGGGGCGGGTACTTCCGGCTCGGCCAGGTCTTCGTCTCCCTGATCGAGCGGCCGCAGGTGATGCACCTGTGCACCCGCTACGGGCTGCCCCGTCCAACCCTGATGAGGTTCACCATGAAGCTGCTGGCCCACCTCTACGACACCCGTGATGGTGATTGGATGGACAAGGCAATCACCGCGTTGGCCAAGGTGGCACCCTCAGCATGACCAGGCCGACACAGCGCAGCAAGGAAGGTTGGGCCCGCTGATGAGTCCCTACATCCCGATCCTCGGCATCATGGCCCTGGCGGCGGGCTTCCTTGCGATCTCGATCCTGCTGAGCTCCGTCCTGGGGCCCAGGCGCTACAACCGGTCCAAGTACGAGTCGTACGAGTGCGGGATCGACCCGACCCCGGTCTCCGAGGGCGGCGGCCGGTTCCCGGTGAAGTACTACATCATCGCGATGTTGTTCATCATCTTCGACATCGAGACCGTGTTCCTCTACCCGTGGGCGGTCGCGTTCGGCCAGCTCGGATGGTTCGCGCTGATCGAGATGATCCTGTTCATGGCGACAGTGTTCGTCGCCTACCTGTACGTGTGGCGCCGCGGCGGCCTGGAGTGGGACTGAGGAGGGCGACGATGGCCGGTGGTATTGAGGACAAGATCCCGCAGGGCGTGGTGCTGACCACCCTTGAGGGGGTGTTCGGCTGGATGCGGCAGGCGTCGTTCTGGCCTGCGACCTTCGGGCTGGCGTGCTGCGCCATCGAGATGATGACCTACGGCGCCCCGCGGTTCGATGCCGGACGGTGGGGCCAGGAGGTCTTCCGGGCCTCCCCGCGGCAGGCCGACCTGATGATCATCTCCGGCCGGGTGAGCCAGAAGATGGCCCCCGTGCTGCGGCAGGTCTACGACCAGATGCCCAACCCCAAGTGGGTGATGGCGATGGGGGTGTGCGCCTCCTCGGGCGGCATGTTCAACAACTACGCGATAGTGCAGGGCGGCGACCACCTGGTCCCGGTCGACATCTATGTCCCCGGCTGCCCGCCGCGGCCCGACATGCTGATCGACGCGATGTGGAAGCTTCGCAAGGACATAGTGATGAAGCGGCCGATGGCCGGCAACGAGATTGAGGCGCTCGAACGCGCCGAGCAGCTCGCGCTGGAGGCCCCCGCCACGCACGAGATGAAGGGGCTGCTGCGATGACCGACAAGCTCCCGGGGGAGGAGAAGACCCTCAGCGAACCGGTTCGCGATGCCGAGGCCGCGCCGAAGGCGGGCGTGGAGCGCGAGGACGCCCAGGCGGGCCGGACCCCGGAGCCGGCGACCCCCGTCCCCACCACGAAGGGGATGTGGACCACCGACGGCACCGGCGACACCTCCGGCTACGGTGGCCTGGTCCGCGAGGTCTACCGGCCCCAGGCCGCTACCGCACCCCTGGGCGACTGGTACGACGCAGCGGTGGCCCGGGTGTCGACCCTGGTCAGCGACCCGTTCATCAAGGTGGTCGTGGACCGGGGCGAGATCACCTTCTTCGTCCCGCGGGAGAAGATCCCGCAGGTGATGTCGAACCTGCGCGACGACGCCCAGCTCCG
>JAEZGC010000170.1 GCA_023437345.1 Actinomycetes bacterium | reverse complement strand
GCCGCCGACGGTGACCTGGCGGGTGCCGGGCAGGACGGGGACCCACAGACCGTGCGGCAGCGCTTCACGCATCAGCTTGTCGAGGCTCACTCCGGCGTCGACGTCGACGGTGGCGGCAGCGGCGTCTATCGAGTGGATGGTGTCGAGCGGGGTCATGTCGACCACCAGCCCCCCGGCGTTCTGCGCGACGTCGCCGTAGCTGCGTCCCAGGCCGCGGGCCAGGATGCCGCGGCGCAGGTGGGACGGCGAGTCGGCGTTATGCCCGGCGACGGCGGCGACGGCGCGGGCGATCAGGTCGACGTCGGGCGTGGCGAGCACCTGGGACGTGGTGGGCGCCGTCCGTCCCCAGCCCGAGAGGCGGCGGGTGGTGGTGGGGAGGTCCTGCAGGGGTGAACTGGTCATCGTCCTTCACTGTAGTCGGGGGCGAGGCGCTACCGAGCCGCTGACGGAGCGCCTCCCGGGTGCCCGGGAACCGTCCCCCTGTGCCCGGGAACCGTCCCCGAGGCTCAGACGTCGGCGCCCCAGAACAGGCGGTCCATCACCTGGCGGGCCAGCCGGGCGCGCCGACGGTAGTCCTCCACCATCAGGGAGGACTCCCCCTTGCCGTAGCCGAGGATCTGCGCGGTGGCCGACAGGTCGCGGATGTCGGTGGGGATGGCGTCGGAAGCCCGGCCGCGCAGCAGCATCACGGCGTTGCGGATCCGGGAGGCGAACTGCCAGGCCTCCCGCAGCGCGCGGGCGTCGTCGGCGCCGACCAGGCCGGCCTCGCGGGCCGCCTCCAGGCCGCCCATCGTGTACGGCGTGCGCAGCTCGTGCGCGGTGCCGGCATGCTCCAGCTGGAGCAGCTGCACCACCCACTCCACATCGGAGAGGCCACCTGGGCCGAGCTTGGTGTTCCGCTCGGGGGCCGACCCGCGCGGCAGCCGCTCGTTCTCCATCCGCGCCTTCAGCCGCCGGATCTCCATGAGTTGGGCGCGCGCCAGCCCGTCGGCCGGGTACCGGACGGGGTCGACCAGCGCCTCGAAGCGCCGTCCCAGCTCGGCGTCGCCCGCCCCCGCGCGGGCCCGCAGCAGCGCCTGCGCTTCCCAGGTGGACGCCCAGCGCCGGTAGTACGCCTCGTAGGACGCAAGGCTGCGCACCATCGGGCCACCCTTGCCCTCCGGACGCAGGTCGAGGTCGAGCTGCAGCGCCGGGTCGGGGCCCGGCTGGGCGAGCAGGCCGCGCATCCGGGTGACCAGCGTGGTGGCCGCCTGGATGGCATCCGGCAGGTCGGAGTCGACGACGATCAGTGCGTCGGCGTCGGAGGCGTACGACAGCTCCTCGCCGCCCCACCGTCCCATCGCGATCACCGCCAGCCTCGGGACTGACGCCAGTCCGCGCCCGGCCACCTCGAGGGCGGCGTCGAGGGTGGCTCCGGCCAGGTCGGACAGGGCGTGGCCCAGCGCGGCGAGGTCCAGTTCGCCCAGCAGGTCTGCCATCGCCAGCCGCAGCAGCTCGCTGCGGCGGACCGCGCGCAACGCCGCCACCGCGTCGGCGTCTTTGCCCTGCCGGCGGGTCGCGGCCGTCATCTCCGCCAGCACGTCCTCGCGCGTGCGCGGCACCAGCCCGTCTGTCTCGCTCAGCCAGGCGGCGCTCTGCGGGTTGCGTAGCAGCAGGTCGACCGCGTACCGGCTGGACGCCAGCACCTTCGCGAAGTGCTCGGCGGTCGCCCCCTCGTCGCGCAGCGTCCGCAGGTACCACGGCGTGGTGCCCAGCGCGTCGGAGACCTGCCGGAAGGCGAGCAGCCCGTGGTCGGGGTTCGGCCCGGCGGTGAACCAGCCGAGCATCGCCGGCAGCAACTGTCGCTGGATCTCGGCCCGGCGGCTCAGTCCGCCCGACAGCGCCTCGATGTGCCGCAGCGCCGCCTTCGGGTCGCCGTAACCCAGCGCCCGCAGCCGCTCCTCGGCACCCTGGGAGGTGAGCCGCACCTCGCTGGACGGGATCCGCGCCACCGCCTCCAGCAGCGGTGAGTAGAACACCCGGTGGTGCAGGGCGAGCACCCGCCGGGTCGAGCTGCGCCACAGGTGGACGAGCTCCTTGGCATTCGCCAGGCCCACCGAGCGGGCCAGCCACCGCTGGTTCGGCTCGTCAGTGGGCATCAGGTGGGTGCGCCGCAGCCGGTGCAGCTGCAGCCGGTGCTCAAGCAGCCGCTGCAGCCGGTAGGCGGTGTTCAGGTCGTGGCCGTCGCCGCGTCCGACGTAGCCGTGCGCTATCAGGGTGTCGAGCGCCTCGAAGGTGCCCCGCAACCGCAGCCGGTCGTCGCCGCGGCCGTGCACCAGCTGCAGCAGCTGGACGCTGAACTCGACATCACGCAGGCCGCCGGCGCCCAGCTTGATCTCCTGCTCGGCCTGGGCTGCCGGCAGCAGCGACACCACGCGACGCCGCATCGCCTGGGTCTCTGCGACGAACTGGTCGTCGTCGGCGACCCGCCACACCATCGGCCACACCATGTCGACGAAGTCCTGGGCCAGGGCCAGGTCGCCGGCCATCGGGCGGGCCTTCAGCATCGCCTGGAACTCCCAGTTCCGCGCCCACTTCTCGTAGTAGGCGCGGTGGGAGGCGAGCGTGCGCACCAGCGGTCCTGCCTTGCCCTCCGGGCGCAGCGCCGAGTCGATCTGCCAGATTGTGCCCGCCGCCGTGTTCGCCGAGCAGACGCGGACGAGCGCGCCGACCAGCTTGGTGGCCAACTCGAGCGCGCGCTCGGTGGCGCACACCGGCCCGCCTGCCTCGTCAAGGGCCGGCTCGGCAACATAGAGCAGGTCGACGTCGCTGACGTAGTTGAGTTCCTGTGCGCCGGCCTTGCCGAGCGCGATGATGCCGAGCCGGACGCCCTCCCACCCGGGCACCTCGCCGCGGGCCAGGGCCAGCGCGGCAGCGACGGTGGCGTCGGCAAGGTCGGCGAGTTCGCCGGCCACCTCGGGCAGCACCGCCAGCGGGTCCGGCGC
>JAEZGC010000143.1 GCA_023437345.1 Actinomycetes bacterium | reverse complement strand
AGTCGTCGCGGCCGCGCCGGCTGAGCAGGCGCACCCGTCCGTCGGCCAGGTAGACCCGCGCGCGGACCCCGTCCCCCTTCATCTCGAACGCCCAGCCGTCACCCTGCGCGTCCTTCGAAGCGGCGAGGCTGGCCAGCATCGGCGCTATCGGCTCGACGAAGCCAACCGGGTCCGGCCCCGGGGCAGTGTCGGCGGCGCGGCGACCTTTGGGACGGCGGGCGGGCTGCGCCCCCGGGGTCGGCGGGGCGGTCAGCGCCATCCGGTGGATCAACCAGTTCTTCTCGTCGCCGTCCCGGCCGGTGTGGATGAGGGCGAACTTCGCCGGCTCGCCGCCCAGGCCGCCGTCGGGCCGTCCGGTGAGGGTGACTATCACCTCCTTGCCGTCGCGCCACTTCTCCAGCTGATAGCTGCCGGCGTCCCAGATCGTGACCGTGCCGCCGCCGTACTCACCGGCCGGGATCGTCCCCTCGAAGGAGCCGTAGTCGAGCGGGTGGTCCTCGGTCTGGACCGCGAGGTGGTTGGTCTTCGGGTCGGTCGGCGGACCCTTGGGTACCGCCCAGCTGACCAGCACCCCGTCGCGTTCCAGCCGGAAGTCGTCGTGCAGCCGGCGGGCGTGGTGCTCCTGGATCACAAAGGTCGGCTCCTGGCCGGTGCGCGGGGTGGGGGCGTGCGCGGGGACCGGCTCGGGGGTCTTCGTCGGGTCGCGCATGCTGCGGTAGGTGGCCAGCCTGTCGGGTCGGTGGGTGGCCAGGGCAGCCATCGGGTCGCCGAAGGACGCCAGCCTGTCCAGCACCTCGTGGTACTCCAGTTGGGTCAGGCCTGGGTCGTCAAGTTCGTCCCAGCTGCGCGGTGCCGCCACCCAGGGCCGCTCACGGCCCCGCAGCGAGTAGGGCGAGATGGTGGTCTTGGACCCGTTGTTCTGGCTCCAGTCGAGGAACACCTTGCCGGGCCGGGCCGCCCTGGTCATCTCGGCGGTGACCCGGTCGGGATGCTGCCGCTGCAGGTGCTCGGCCAGCGCCCGGGCCAGGTCGCTGGCGTCTTGGGAGGACCTGGTGCCGTCCAGTGCGGCGTACAGGTGGATGCCCTTGCTGCCCGAGGTCACCGGGACGGGGTCGAGCCCGAGGTCCGCGGCGACCGCGCGCACCCAGCGGGCCACCTCGGCGCACTCGGCCAGCGAGACCCCGGGACCCGGGTCGAGGGCGAGCACCAGCCGGTCCGGCGGCTGCGGCTCGCCGTCGGCGTCGAACCGCCACTGCGGCACGTGCAGCTCCAGGGCCGCTGACTGACCGAGCCAGGTCAGCGTCGCCAGGTCGTCCACCACCGGGTACTGGTTGGTGCGCCGCTCGTGGGCGATCCCGCGTCGGGGCACCCACTCCGGGGTGCCCGCCGGCAGGTTCTTGGCGAAGAACACCCGCCCCTCACCTTCGGGGCCGACCCCGTCCGGCCACCGCTTGCGGGTCACCGGACGCTGCGCCAGCAGCGGCAGCAGGACGTCGGCCACCTCGGCGTAGTAGGCGATGACCTCGCCCTTCGTGGTGCCGGTAGTCGGGTACAGCACCTTGTCGAGGTTGGTCAGCTTGAGCCGCCGCCCGCCGATCTCCACCACCTCGCCCGCCGCTGCCATTCCCTCATCCTTCGGTGTCGGCGCCGTCCCCCGCAAGACCACGCTGTACCCGCGACACACGGGTCCGGTTCCCCAGCACACCGGGACGGTTCCGGTGTGCCGAGGAACCGTCCCCCTGGGCCAAGGAACCGTCCCGCTGTGCGGAGGGCTGTCTGGTGTCGGCGCCGGCGGGTAGGAAGGAGCCATGAGGTTCTCCGAGGTGGTGGCGGCGTCCGGCCAGGTGGCGGCGACCGGGTCACGCAACGCGAAGGTGGCGGTGCTCGCCGAGCTGCTGGGCCGGGCCGAGCCGGACGAGGTGGACGTGCTCGCCCACTTCCTGTCCGGGCGGCTGCGGCAGCGGCGCACCGGCATCGGATGGCGGTCGCTGACCGGGTTCCCGGCGGCAGCCGAGCCGTCGCTCACCCTCGCAGAGGTGGACGCCGAGCTGGAGCGCCTGGCGGGGCTGGCGGGCACCGGCTCCCAGCTGGCCCGACAGTCCGGGCTGGCCGCCCTGATGGGCCGTGCGACGGCCGACGAGCAGGCCTTCCTCGGCGGGCTGATAGTCGGCGAGACGCGACAGGGAGCCCTTGAGGGCGTGCTGTTGCAGGCGATAGGGAAGGCGTGGGACGTGCCGGGCGACCTCGTCCGCCGGGCTGCCATGTTCGCCGGATCCGTCCCCGCCGCAGCGACCGCGGCCGCCACCGGCGGACCCGAGGCGCTGGCGGCGATCAAGCTGCAGGTCGGCCGCCCGGTGCTGCCGATGCTCGCCTCCAGCGCCACCGGAGTCGAGGAAGCGGTCACCAAGCTGGGGCCCGGCACCCCGGTGGCGGTCGAGGCGAAGCTGGACGGGATCCGCCTGCAGGCCCACCGCGACCACGGCCGGGTCACCCTCTACTCGCGAAGCCTCGACGACATCACCGCCCGGCTGCCCGAGGTAGCCGCCGCCGTCGCCGCGCTGCCGGGCACCAGTTGCGTGCTGGACGGCGAGGCGCTCGCCCTCGACCCCGACGGCCGGCCGCGTCCGTTCCAGGAGACCGCCGCCCGCAGCGCCACCCAGGCCGCGGCGGGAAGCCAGCACCTGAGCGCCTTCTTCTTCGACCTGCTCGAGGTGGACGGCGACGACCTGGTCGACAGCCCGACCAGCGTCCGCCACGAGCGGCTCGCCGGCCTCGTTCCGCCCGAACTGCTGGTCGACCGGATCGTCACCGCCGACCCCGCCGAGGCGCAGCGGTTCGCCGAGGCCGTGCTCGCCCGGGGCCACGAGGGAGTAGTCGTGAAGGCGCTCGACCTGCCCTACCAGGCCGGCCGGCGCGGTGCCGGCTGGATCAAGGTCAAGCCGGTGCTCACCCTCGACCTCGTCGTGCTGGCGGTCGAACGGGGCAGCGGACGGCGCCGCGGCCTGCTGTCCAACATCCACCTCGGCGCCCGCGACCCCGCCGGCGGCTTCGTCATGCTGGGCAAGACCTTCAAGGGGATGACCGACGCCATGCTGGCCTGGCAGACCGAGCGGTTCGAGGAGCTGAAGGTCGCCGACGACGGCTGGGTGGTGCAGCTGCGACCCGAGCAGGTGGTCGAGATCGCCTTCGACGGCATCCAGCGCTCACCGCGCTACCCCGGCGGGATGGCGCTGCGGTTCGCCAGGGTGGTGCGCTACCGCGACGACAAGACCGCGGCCGAGGCCGACACCATCGACCAGGTGCGCGCGCTGGCCCGCCGGGAGTCCGCCTGACCCGACACCGGCCGGGCCGGCGGGTCAGGACAGGTTGCCCTGCAGGTCCTCGATGTCGAGGGCCGGCAGGCCGTGGACGGGGTAGCTGACCGGGCGGGCGGGTACGCCGGCCACCGTGGTGTACGGCGCGACGTCGGACAGCACCACGCTGCCGGCGCCGACCTTGGCGCCCTCCCCCACCCGGATGTTGCCCAGCACCTTGGCGCCGGCGCCGATCATCACGCCGCGGCCGATCTTGGGGTGGCGGTCGCCGCCGACCTTGCCCGTACCGCCGAGGGTGACCTCGTGAAGCATGGAGAAGTCGTCCTCCACCACCGCGGTCTCGCCGATCACCACCGAGGTGGCGTGGTCGAACATGATGCCCTTGCCGATCCGGGCGCCGGGGTGGATGTCGACGGCGAACACCTCCGAGATCCGGCTCTGCAGGTACCGTGCCAGGGCCGAGCGGCCCTGCAGCCAGTAGTAGTGGGCGATCCGGTAGCCCTGCAGCGCGTGGAACCCCTTGAAGTACAGCAGCGGGACGGCGTAGCCGCGGGCCGCCGGGTCGCGGCTGATCACCGCCCTCAGGTCCTCGCGGACCGCCATCCCTATCGAGCGGTCATCGGCCAGGGCGGCACCGATCAGGTGTCGCAGCGCGTCGGCGTCCACCGCGGCGGTGGCGAGCTTGTCGGCCAGCAGGTGCGCCAGCGCGTCGTCCAGCCGGTCGTGGTCGAGGACGGCAGCCCGCAGGAAGCCGGCCAGCGCCGGTTCGGCTGCCGCGTCAGCTGCGGCCTCGCTGCGGATGCGGTTCCAGATCTCGTCGTGCTGGGCGGCGCTGGACGCAGCGCTGCCGGAACGGGAGGTGCTCATGGGCGGGAAGGTCCTCGATTCGGGGGCACGGACTACCGTCCGCGCGGGTGAGTGGGGATTGTCGGCTCACCGACAACAACAACACGGCACCACACAACCCTTCCCGGCCGGGAACAGGACGAGGGGCGACTCACTCACGCGGCGAGTCTAGCCGTCCGGGCCAACCGGACCGAGCCGCACGCAGACCGTGCGGGCCCGGTCGCGCCGGGCCGCCGACTGGGCGCTCAGGTGATCGGGGCGGGCGCCA
>JAEZGC010000076.1 GCA_023437345.1 Actinomycetes bacterium | reverse complement strand
CGGCGGACGTCGGCGTTGTTCTGCGCGACGAGGTCGTAGCGGTCCTGCTGGGCGGCGACTATGTCGCGGCTCTCCAGGCCGCCGTAGGCCCCGCCGAGGGTCGACATGACGCGGACGAGGATGGCGTTGTTGCCGAGCGCCTCGTCGGCCAGCTGGGCCGAGCTGAAGGCCTGCGCGTGGAAGGGCAGGCCGAGCTTGTCGGCCACCTTCTGGCCCACCTCGTCAGCTCCGGCGCCGTAGGCCTCGAAGATCGTGACAACAGGCTTGTGCCGGGTCTCGACCGGTTGGGTGGTGTTCATCCCCGTGCCTTCCGTGGTGGGTGGGTTGCTCTCGTGGGGTTCACAGCCGGGCCTGCCACTTGTCGGTCCAGACCAGGTTGTTGGCCCGGCCCTTGAACTGCTTGCGGCCCTCGAGCATGTCGATAGTCGTTTCGATGATCACCGGGTCGGAGCTGTAGGCGTTGACAAGGCATTTCACCATCGTGGCGTCGTGGAGGTGGGTGGTGAAGTTGTGGCTGACCATGAAGGTGGGGACCTCCCACACGTACCAGGGGCACTCGTTGCTCATGGCGGTCTTCCACTGGATGCGGTAGTTGTTCTGCGCGCCGTAGCCCGCCACCTCGCACACGATCAGGGCACAGTCGACCTCGTCGCGGTAGGCAAGGGTCTTGCCCTTGATTCGGGTGGTGCCGTCGTTGAGCGTCACCTCGTAGCCGCGGGACGTGAGGATCTCGGTGTACTTCTCGACGGTCCCGCTGGCCGCGTCGTACACCCCACCCTTCTCGCCGGTGAGGTGGTACAGCCGGATCCGGCGGTGCTGCTGCGGGTTGAGCGGCAGCTGGTCGAGGGTGTTCTTCACCAGGGTGATGCCCGCGTCGGCGGCGTACTGCTTCATGGCGAGGTGCTCGTCGCAGCCGACCACCTCGAGGGCGTCGCGGCGCCGCAGCAGCGTCCCGGCGTCCTTCTTCTTGTGCAGGTTGAGCTTCGCCTTCAGGCCGAGGATGCGGCGCAGTGCGTCAGTCATCCGGTCCTGCGAGATGACGCCCTCTCGGTAGCCCTGCAGCATGAAGCCGAAGTCCTCCTCGATGTCGTTGAAGAACAGGAACATGTCGCAGCCGGCCGCGATCGCCCGCGGGACATAGTCTTCGCGGCGCATCGCCGAGGTCATCCCGAGCATGTGGGACGCGTCGGTGATGACCATCCCGTTGAAGTCGAGGTCGGTCTTCAGCAGCCCGTTCACCAGTTCGGGGGCGAGACTGGCCGGCATGATGTCGGCGTCGGTGAGGCTCGGGTCGAGCTTCTTGGAGTATTCCGGCATCGCTATGTGACCGACCATCACCATCTCGAGGCCGTTGGCGATGTGGTGGCGGTAGACCTCGCCGAAGCTGGCGTCCCAGTCGTCGGGCGGCAGGTCGTTGATGCCGAGGACGAGGTGGTGGTCGCGCTCCTCGACGCCGTCGCCGGGCCAGTGCTTGACGCAGGTGACGACGTCCGACCCCTCCCGGATGCCGTCGATGTAGGCCGACGTCCAGGTGATGACATCGTCGGGGTTGTCTCCGTAGGCGCGGGTGTTCACTATCGTGTTGCGCCAGTTGTAGAGGATGTCGACGCACGGGTAGAAGTTCACGTTGATGCCCATCGACTCGGCTTCCCGGCCGGAGACGAAGCCGGCGTCATGGGCGACCCTGTAGTCCTGGGACGCGTCGCAATGGGCGCCTGAGGCGATGTAGGTGCCGTCGGACGCGGCGCCGTTGCCGCCCTGGTCGCAGTTGGCGGCAACCAGCAGCGGGATCCTCGAGTTCTGCTGCAGCTCGTTGAGCAGGTCCTGCACCTGGTCGGAGGTGCCACCCTGGTAGCGGACGCCACCGATGTGGAACTTCTCCAGGATCTCCTTGTTCGTGAAGTTGTTGCCGGAGAAGGTGTCGCCGCCGAAGAAGAAGAGGTTGACGAACAACTGGCCGACCTTCTCCTCGTCGGTCATCGCGGCGATGGTCTGCTCGACCCAGGCGATCTGGTCGTCGTCGAGGTTGTAGGGCTTGGCCTTGAGGTCTACCAGGACGGCCATGGTGCGACTCCCGTCATCGTTGAGGTGGGTGGGGTGAGGGTCTGGGTGGGCGATCGGCCGGGGACTTGCGGCGGGCTGGTCACTTCACGGTGGGCATCGTGACCCGGCGATCGCCGGAGATCGTCTCCCAGGGCACGGTGTCGGGCAGCTTGGCGTTGAACTCGGCGATCAGGCTCGCCTGGTAGGCGCCTTCGAACTCGCCGGCGAGGAACTTCGGCAGCGCCTCGGCGGTGAACCGCAGCCAGGACCGCTTCTCCTCCCCCGGCAGGATCGGGTAGTACAGGCACCCGACCTTCGCCGCGGCGTCGCGGTCGCCGGGGGCGTCCCCGATCAGCAGGATGTGGTGCGGCGGGTACTTGCCGACGGCGGCGTACTGGACGTGTTCAGCCTTGCTGCCCATCTCCTGACCGGCGATCACCTGCATGTACTGCGCCAGGCCGTGCTCGGCCCATTCCCGCCGCAGCGCCTCCATCGGCGTGGCGGAAACCGTCATCTGGTCGACCCGGTCGTGCATCGCCTGCATTGCCTCGCGGACGCCCGGGAACGGTCCGCAGCCGTGCACCATGTCGGCGATCGCGGCGTTGACGCCGTCTCCCCAGGCGATCATTCGCTCGGCAGTGGCGGACGGGTTCGCGGCCGCCCACTCGGCCACACCGGTGTCGGACAGCGGGTAGGGCGACTCGATGAACTCCGTCAGCTCGGGGTAGTCGGGGATCGTGACGCCGCGCTCGGCGACGTCGGCCCGGTCCCGCAGCAGGTCGAGCAGTTGGCGCAGCGCCAGCCACCGGTTGAGGCCACGGGTGACTGACCCTAGGTTCACGAACAGGGCCGTCTCGCGGGCGATCGTCGAGACCGGCTGCAGGTCCCAGTACTTGATCGAGCAGGGCGTGAAGCACTCCTGGTGCTTGATGTCCATGGCGTCCATGGCGCAGCCGTCGGAGTCGATGCCCACGAAGTAGTCCTTCGTCGGGACGAACTCACTCAACACGCGAGCGGCTGCGGGGACCGGGGCGGACGGGTTGAGGTCGGTGCTCACGAGGACTCCTGGGGTCGATGTGGCACCAGTACAACGGCGCGGCGCGGCGGCAGCCAAGGTGTTGCCACAGCTTGCCGGGCGGGCTCAGCACCCGCTACAGCGCGAGCTGCCAGGCGTGACAACGACCGGCGCCCGGCCGTCCGGGCATCAGAAACGGCGTGACTCCTGGAAGTCGGCCGTCAGCGTCCGAGCGCCCGCGGTCAGGCGGGATCGGCCACCAGCGGCCTCGGCGGGCCCTCGAGGGTCCGCGGGAAGCCCACTTCGATCTCGATGATCGCGGTGTCGATCATCTGCGCGACGGTTCGACCGTCCTCCTCGGACAGGTCAAGTCCGCTGTCGGCAACAAGCTGCGCAGGATCGAGCTCTGCGAACACCTGCTGCATCAGGGTGGTGATCAGGTCTACCGCGATCGCGTCCAGGCCCTCGCCATATGGCGGCTGTTCCCACCCGTGACCAGCCTCGTCATGCATCGCGCCCCTTCCCTCCCACACCCGGCACCGGCAGGTTACCCACTCACTTGGACATTCATCGCGCCGAGCGGCTACCTTGGCACCGAATCGGTGTTCGGGGGGCGGTAGCTCAGCCGGTCAGAGCAGGGGACTCATAATCCCTGGGTCGCGGGTTCGAGCCCCGCCCGCCCCACTAGGCAAGACGCCTTCTGACAAGGAACTTCACACCTCTGCGTCCCGGCCGCGAAACGACCATGAGTGATCATGATTGCTCCTGAGGGCTCTCCTCATAGCGCACGCAAGCGGCACGAGATGGCCAAGGGATCTTCTGTCCCCGACTCAGAGGCACGGTGCTTGCCTGTGCGCTACGGAGTAGGGGACGCAGTCCAACTGACGGCGCAGTGGGCAACCGGACTTACTTCTCTGCGCCCTCCGGGCTGTGGGCCGTCCCCCCGCTTCATAACGGACCTCCGATCGAACGTCGGGTGACCAGGACAGCCACGGACGGGGCAGCTCCCTATACCTCCAGGTCCAGGCCGTACGCCAGCAGCGTGAGCTCCGGGATCGGCGACCAGTCCCGGTGGGGAAGCCGGCGGAAACCGAGGCGCTGGTACATCGCGCGCGCCCTGGTCATGTCGGTCCGGGTCGACAACACGATGCGACGGCAGCCCGGGATCGCCCGCGCCCGCCCGATGCAGGCCACGGTCAGCGCCTTGCCGATGCCCGAGCCCTGGCTGGCGGGATCGACAGCCAGCATCCGGATCTCCGCCTCGTCCGCGCCGGCGATGTCGACCATCGGACCGCCGTGCCCGACGAAGGTGACACCGCCGACCACCCGGTCGCCCGTGACCGCGACGAACACCTCGGACGCGGCCGCCCGTCCCGCCACGTCGCGAAGTCTCGCGAAGTAGGCGTCGCTGCCCTCCATCGGCGGGAGGTCCCGGTAGGCAGCGACCAGCAGCTCACCGATTGCGTCGTACTCGGCGGGCTCGGCCACCCTGATCACCACGTTGGTCGACCCGTCGGGCGCGCTGGTGAGCAGCCGCCGGGTGGCGCGCTGGATCAGGCCACTGTCGAAGGCGTCGAGAAGGGCTCCCTCGACGAACCGATCCGAGCGCGACAGGGCGACGATCAGCATCGCCGCTTCCGCGGGCGTCGCCGCGTCCAGCAGCTCAGGGTCCCTGGCGAGGGTCCGTCCACGCTCCCAGTCCATCCAGTCGAACGGAAGGTGAAAACCGAGTCCCCCGAAGGCCCGCAGGAACTGCTCCGACTCGTCCGACAACGTGGTGTAGGGCATCAGCCAGGTGCCGTCCGCCTGCTGGGTCGAGTCGGTCCACGTGCCAAAGGATGCCGTCGCCTCGACGCGGGCAAGGGCCTCTCGCAGCGCACGCCAGTTGCGCCCACTCACCTGGGCCAGGTGAGCGGCATAGACAGGTTCGGCCTGCCCGGCCGGGTACACCTGCGTCACGCGCGCCAGCGTAGAGCCCGGGCGACGCAGCAGGATCCTCAGGTCACCTCTCGTCCTCCGGGTCGCGGGGTCAAAGCCTCCGCCCCACCGCGGCTACCCGACCATGGCGCCATCGGGCGCGGCAGTCGAGTCTCGAACCACAAGCGTGGTCGCCAGTGCCACCCGCTGCGCCGCGTCACGGCCGTCGTGGTGGGTGAGGGCCACCAGCGTCCGGATGGCGAGCGCACCCATCTCCTCAAGTGGTTGGTTGACGGTGGTCAGCGTCGGCCGGCACC
>JAEZGC010000060.1 GCA_023437345.1 Actinomycetes bacterium | reverse complement strand
GACGGCACGCGTTGGCCGGGTTGATCGCCGGCCCGCTCGGCGGCTTCCTGTACGGCGTCGGGCACGCCATCCCGCTGCTGGCCAGCGCAATCGGCCACCTCGCGATGGCGGGCGCAACCGGGCTGGTGAGGGAGTCGCTGAACGGCGACCTCAAGGCGGCCCGGGCCACCCGGCCGCTGGCGGCGCTGGCGGAAGGGCTGCGCTTCGTCTGGCAGGTGCGCTTCTTCAGGCTCTCGCTCAGCCTGTTCATGCTGGTGAACATCGCGCTGGCCGGTTTGATCACCACGATCAACCTGGAACTGGTCCAGCAGGGTACGGCGCCGCTGCTGATCGGCGTGCTGGACCTGGTCGCCGGTGTGGTGATGATCCTCGGTGCGCTGGCCGCCGGCCGCGTCCTGCAGCGCATCCGGCTGGGCAGGATCGTCGTCGCCGGCCTGGCACTGGCCGGGCTGGGGGCCGCCGGGATGGCGCTGCTGCACAGCTACCTGGGCTATGTGGTGATGCTGGCCGTCGCCGTCGCCCTGATCCCGGTGATCAACGCCGGGCTGGGTGGCTACACCCTGGCCATCACGCCGGCCGAGCTGCAGGGCCGGGCAAGTTCGGTACTTGGCCTGGCCGGCTTCCTGGCCGCCCCGATCGCTCCCGTGGTGGGCAGCGCCCTGCTGGCCGGGGCGGGCGCCGAGGTCGCGCTGTGGTGCTTCGCGGGCGGCATCCTTGTCGTCACCGCGGTGCTCGCCTGCCTGCCGGTGCTGCGCCGCGTCGGCACCCCCGACACCTGGAGTCGCGACGTGGTCGCGTGGCCGCCCGCCTGATCCGGCAGACTGAGGGACACCTACGACAAAGGACGGCGATGACGGGCGAGGGTGCGCGGAGCGCGATCGGGGTCTTCGGCAGCGCGAACATGGACATCGTGGTGCGGGTCGACGAGCTCCCGCGTGCGGGCGAGACCATCTTCGGTGACAGCCTGATCACCAACCCGGGCGGCAAGGGGCTGAACCAGGCCGTCGCCGCCGCCAGGGCCGGCGGGCAGGTCGAGTTCATCGGCACCTTCGGCACCGACGGTTACGGCGATGAGCTCGCCGCCCTGCTCGACAGCGAGGGGATCGGAGCCCGCGAGCTGCGGCGCGAGGGGACCACCGGCACCGCCCACATAGCCGTCGAGCGGGGCGGTGAGAACACCATTGTCGTGGTCTCGGGCGCCAACCTCGCCACCACCGCCGACCAGGTGACCGACGCTCTGCTGGACTCCATCGGCTGGCTGGTCAGCCAGCTGGAGCTCGACCTCGACAACGTCTTCGCCGCCTTCCGGACGGCGCGCACGCGGGGCGTGCGGACCGTCCTGACGCCGGCCCCCGCCCGTCCGCTGGCGGATGACCAGCTGGCCACCGTCGACCTGCTGGTGCCCAACCAGCACGAGGCCTGCCTGCTGGCCGGCGAGACCGATCCGCTGGTGGCCGCTGCCGCGCTCAGCCGGCGGTGCGCCGACGTCGTGGTCACCCTCGGCGCTGACGGGGCGGCCTGGGCACGCGGCGGAGAGGTCGTCGCCCAGCTCCCCAGCCGCCGGGTCGAGGCGGTCGACGCCACCGCCGCGGGGGACACCTTCGTCGGCGCCCTGGTCGCCCAGCTCGCCGCAGGCACCGACTTCCGCCGGGCCATCGAGGTCGCCCAGGTGGCGGCGTCCATCACCGTCACCCGGCCCGGCGCTGCCGACTCCATGCCGCGGTGGGAGGAGATTGCCACTGTGTTGCCGGGCGCATTCGGGACGGCTGCGGCGGCCAGATAGACTCCTCAGGTTCCCCGCCTAGGAGTGTCATGGCCATCCCGTCCTTCGTCGACCGGGCGACCCTGCGGGTCGCCGCAGGGAACGGCGGCCACGGCTGCGCCTCAGTCCACCGCGAGAAGTTCAAGCCGCTGGGCGGACCCGACGGTGGCAACGGCGGCGACGGCGGCTCGGTCATCGTCAGGGTCGACCCCAGCCTGACAACGCTCGTCGAGTACCACCGCCAGTCGCAGCGCAAGGCGCCCAACGGCCAGCCCGGCCGGGGCGACTTCGCCAACGGCGCCCGCGGCGAGGACGTGGTGCTGGCGGTCCCTGACGGCACAGTGGTCAAGGACGCCGACACCGGCGAGGTGCTGGCCGACCTGGTCGGCCCGACCGCGGAACTTGTCGTCGCAGCTGGCGGACGCGGCGGGCTGGGCAATGCCGCGCTGGCGTCCACCTCTCGCAAGGCGCCCGGCTTCGCGCTGCTCGGCGTGGAGGGCGAGTCCCGCCAGGTCACCCTCGAGCTCAAGCTGGTCGCCGACGTCGGCCTGGTCGGGTTCCCCAGCGCCGGCAAGTCCTCGCTGATCGCCGCGATCTCACGGGCCCGTCCGAAGATCGCCGACTACCCGTTCACCACGCTGGTGCCGAACCTCGGCGTCGTGGTGCGCGGCGAGACCACCTACACCGTCGCCGACGTCCCGGGCCTGATCGAGGGCGCCAGCCTCGGCAAGGGGCTGGGCCACGACTTCCTGCGCCACATCGAGCGGTGCTGGGCGCTGGTGCACGTCATCGACTGCGCCACCTACGAGCCCGGCCGCGACCCGGTGTCCGACCTTGACGTGATCGAGGCCGAACTCGCTGCGCACGGCGGGCTTGACGACCGGCCCCGGCTGGTCGCGCTGAACAAGGTCGACGTCCCGGACGCCGCCGAGCTCGCCGAACTGGTCACCCCCGACCTGGTGGCCCGTGGGCTTGCCGTCTACCCGGTCTCGGCCAAGACCGGCGAGGGCCTCAACGCGCTGACGTTCGCGCTGGCCGGCCTGGTCGCCGCCCGGCGCGCGGCGGCACCGCCCACCCCGGCCACCATCGTGATCCGCCCCGA
>JAEZGC010000247.1 GCA_023437345.1 Actinomycetes bacterium | reverse complement strand
GCGCAGGTTCGCGTCCGGCGCGACCGGGGAGCCGGTCGAGGGCGGCTGGCTGGGTGCCGCGGGCGGCGCCGGCGTGCTACCCGGGGGCACCACACCGCACCCGGCCAGCACCATCGCCGCCGCAGCGGCCCCGACGATTACCCCCGCGCCTCGCGCCATACCGAGGATGCTAGTGGCCGACGGCCCCGCGCAGGCAGGCTCTGCCGGTTCGCTACAGCGGCTGCCCGCCGACCGTGCCGACCAGCCGCTCCCGCCAGGCCGGGCTGGTGAACTTGGCCAGTTCGGCCCTGGCCGCCTCGATCCGGGCCGGGATGCCGAGCCGCTGGGACGGCTCCTCGTTGCCGGGGGTCGTCAGGAAGCGCTCCAGCGCGGCCAGCCCGGCGCCGGCCCGCTTCGAGGCGGCGGCCTGCTTGGCGTCCAGCCGTGCGGCGTACCAGTCGGAGGCGAGCACGCTCTCGGCGGTGAACTGGGAGCGGAACTCCGGCGAGTCCAGCGTCCAGCCCTCGGCCGAGCTGCCATTGGCCATGATCTCCAGCAGCGCCCGCACCGGCGGCACGGCCAGCTCGATCGTCTGGTCGTCCAGGTAGGCCTGGGCGACCCGCTGGTGGGTGGCCACCATCACCGCCATCGACTCGGCGAAGATCGCCGGGTCCTGCAGTTCCGGCTTGAGCATCTCCTCGGTGAACACGACGTGCGGGTGGAGGAAGATCCGGCCGAAGTAGCGGCGCGCAAAGGTGTCGGTCATCCGGTAACCGAGCCGGCTGGCCAGCACCGGCTTCCCGTCGTACTCGTAGTCCTCCAGCCGCTCCAGCGAGCCCTCCTCGATCAGCGCCCTCGCGTCGCGTTCGGCCGGGGTCATCCGACTGAACAGCTCGGGGACCAGCATCGAGATGTCGTGGTCGACCCGCACCTTCGGCCCGACGTAGCCGGCACACGACAGCCAGCCGTCGTAGCCGGACAGCACGTAGGACAAGAAGGCGGCGTTGAGGTCGATCGTGGCCGGCATCGAGTTGAACGGACCCTTGGTGAGCGCACCCTCCGAGCCGGCCCCGGTGGTGGACGGCGACTTGCCGGTCATCGAGGAGATGAACTCCATGAACAGTTCGGGCAGTTCCAGGTAGTGCAGCGGGTTGAAGGTCGACAGCGGCGGGACGCCGGGCTCGGGCGGGTTGTTGCGCCGCCCGGCGGCGACCACGTCCACCGGCAGCGGCAGCGGGGCCCCGGCCGGCTTGCGCTGGTACAGGTGCGAGGCGAGGTCGGCGATCGCGGTCTCCGCCGGCTTGGCGCGGTCGGGCCGGACCTGCAGGTAGCGCGGGTTCTTCGACGGCTTGCCGTCCACCAGTCGGGGATTGGCCGAGCTCACCACGTAGGCCGGGCCCTCCCCCTCGCGGGAGTCGGCGAAGTCGGACAGCAACCGGGCCATCGGCTCGGTGAAGAGGGAGAAGCTCACCGCGTCGTCCCGCATCGCGGCCGCGTCCGCCCGGGTGAGCGGCTGGAAGTTCGACAAGAAGGTGCCCGGGGTCGCGATGTCGCGCTCGGCCTGCTTGTCGTAGCCGCGGTGGATGGCATCGTCGGGACGCTGGAACAGCAGGTTCTCGCAATTTTCCACCAGCTTGTACGACCGGTCAGGGTCGAGGCCGATCTCGGCGCCGGACACCACTGTGGAGGCGGTGATGTCGTCCTCGGTCTGCACCTTGGCGGCCGGGTGGAAGTCGTGCCGCAGCCCGAACAGCCGCCACGACCCGTCGGCCTCGAAGCCGACCCGCAGCATGTTGACGGTGATCTTGTCGCCGTCCAGCCGCAGCGCATTGCCCAGCCGGCCGTTGATCCGTCCGACGGTGAAGTGGGAGCGCCAGTCGGTGCCCCACTCCGGTCGGTAGAACCGCTTCACCACGTAGACGAGTTCCTTGACGTGGGCCGGGATCGACTCCAGCCAGGAGTTGTAGTCGGCGTGGAACTCGCTGGACGGCGTCAGCAGCTTGATGACAGACCCGATGGACCGGGTGTCGGCAAGGATCGGACGGCGGTCGACGCCGTTGGCCACCGGGTCGGCGAACCGGTGGGCGAAGTCACCGGCCAGGATCTTGGCGACCTCGTCCATGTCCTTCTCGACATCAGGGGCGTAGGCGTTGCCGAAGATTATGGCGTCGGTGATCGCCTTGGAGATCTCCGACTTCCCGCCACCCGACACGGTGCACGGCTTGTGGCAGGAGGTCACCCGCGGCGCCGTCCCGATCAGGCTCCACTGGGTGCGGTCGGCGGCCAACTGGGTCATCTGGACGCGGTAGCCGTTCGGGCTGAGGTAGGCCTTGCCCGCCCGCAGCGGGATGGACGCCCGGCCGCCGTTGCCGTCGTCCCAGGAGACGGTGAGGGTGCGCAGCGAGTAGTAGGCGTTGGCCGGCACCAGCACCACCCGCGGCTGCTGCCGGTCCAGCGCGTGCCCCTCGGGCTGCGGCTCGAACCGGTCCGGGTCGCGCTGCAGCACCTCCTCGAGGGTGTAGTCGGTGCCGCAGGAGTCCTCGTTGTACTGGCCCAGGTTGTACGAGGGGTACACCAGCGCGCCGCCGGCGTGCTCCTCCTCGGCGTTGCCGAACAGGTTCGCCGAATAGGAGATCTGGGACTTGACCTCCTTCTTGCAGTAGCCGAAGTAGTTGTCGGCGATCAGGGTGACGATCACCCCGCGGGCGTCGCGGGCGGTCAGCTTGAACGCCTGGCCGTCGTTGTACGGCTCGTCCTCGCGCTCCCACGCCTGGCCGTCGCGCAGTTGCCGCTGCGTGGCCTGCGACACGTGCGGGAGTCCGAGCTCCTTCTTGGTCACCCCGGCCAGGTGGGGGGCGAGCACGACCAGGCCGGTGTGGCCCGTCCACGTCTCGGGGGCCAGCGACGAGTCGTTCTCGGGCAGGTACGGGTCGCCGCCGTTGCCGAAGATGCCCTCGACGAAGTCGAGGTTGGCCACCAGCCCGCCGGGGACTATGAAGCGCACCTCCAGCCGCTTCTCCCTGACGTGGCCCGGCACCTCGGGGGCCACCAGCGGGCGCAGCAGCAGCGACACGAAGCAGGCCGCCGGGTCGGGGTCGTTGGCGGTGTACGGCAGGACCTTGTCCACCTCGGGCGGCTGGAACGCCTTCTCCAGGAGCCGTGCGAAGGCGAGCTTGGGGACCGCGATCTTGTCGGCGGGGATCGGCAGCCCGCCCTCGGCGATGTGGAACACCCCGGCGGTGGTGCGGCGGTCCTTGGCGGGGTTGTGCAGGACGCCGTTGACCAGGCGGTAGCTACTCAGCAGCGGCGAGGTGAAGGTGTCCCCGTCGAAGGGCAGCGACAGCTCCCGCGCCAGTCCGGGTTCGTCAAGGACGAAGGTGCGCCGCGGCAGGCCCGGCGTGAGGCCGGTGTCGGCGAGGTAGTCGTCGAGGAAGTCCTGGATCCGCTGGTCGGCGGCGCACAGCCGGTCGGAGAGCCGCCGGCTCAGCTCCCGCTGGCGGGCCAGGATCGGGGCGACCAGCCGCGCGCCCTCGGAGTCCTCGAACGCCTCGGACGGGCGGATGCCCACCTGGGCCAGCCGGAGGTTGATAGCAGCGCTTCGGGTTGGGGCCATGACCCCATTGTCGGCCGGGCATCGGGCCGATCCTGCCACATCTCGCCGAATCTGGCAGTCCGTCCAGCCCGCGCCGACCGGACGGACGGATGTCCCCGGCGTCGCGCCCGTGGCGTCGAGCCTGTCCGAATGGCGAGACGCCGGGTCTCGTGGCCACCCGCAGGGCCGCGCTAGGACACGATTCGGTATCGATTCACGCGTCGGCTGAGAACGTAACCCGGCTGTAATACAACCGGCGTTGAATCTGGCGATCGAAACCCGCCAGGCGACCACTCCGGCCGCCAAGCACATAAGGGGACACATGCGAATCACGATTCGGGCAGGGCTCGCCACGCTTGGCGCCGTTGCCCTCCTTGGCCTGGCCGCCTGCTCCGGCGCCCCGGCCCCCTCGCCGGGGGGTTCCAGCCCGGCCCAGCCCGAGCCGACAGCCGCCGCCGGCGGCGACTGGATCCTCGGCACCACCGACAAGATCACCGCCATCGACCCGGCCGGCGCCTACGACATCGGCTCGTGGAACCTGCAGTACAGCATCTTCGAGCAGCTCGTCGCGGTCCCGGCCGGGGAGAGCACGCCGGTGGGCGACGCCGCCGAGAGCTGCGACTACACCGACGCCCAGACGATCACCTGCAAGCTGCGCGCGGACAACAAGTTCTCCAACGGCAACGCGTTGACGTCGTCTGACGTCAAGTTCTCCTTCGAGCGCAATATCGCCATCAACGACCCGAACGGCGCCTCGATCCTGCTCGCCAACCTCTCCGACGGCGCGGAGGCGCCGAAGCTGAAGGAGGGCGCCATCGAGACCCCCGACGACCTCACTGTGGTCTTCCACCTCAACAACCCCGACCTCACCTTCCTGAGCGTGATCTCGGGCGCGGTGGCGTCCATCGTGGACGAGGAGACCTTCCCGGCCGACGCGCTGCTGCCCGACGACCAGGTTGTCGGCTCCGGGCCGCTGCAGCTCGACTCCTTCACCAAGGACCAGCAGGCGGCGCTCAGTGCCAATGCCAACTACTCGGGCAAGCGCACCCCGCAGTCCAGCCAGGTGTTCATCCAGTACTTCGCCGACGCGTCCCCGCTGCGGCAGGCGATCGAGGCCGGCGACGTGGACGTGGCCTGGCGCACCCTGAGCCCGACCGACCTCACCAGCCTGCGCTCCAACAGCGCGGTGAGCGTGCTGGACGGCGAGGGCGCCGAGTTCCGCTATTGGGTTGCGCAGACCAAGAACGAGGCCCCCGGCCAGCTCGCCGTCCGGCAGGCTGTGGCCAGCCTGATCGACAGGGCTGCGATCGCGTCCGACGTCTACGACGACCAGGTCAATCCCGCATGGTCGATAGTGCCTCCGGGCTTCGGCGGCCAGGTTCCGTCCTTCCAGACCAAGTGGGGCGAGGCGCCGAACGTCGACCAGGCCAAGCAGCTGCTCGCCGCGGCCAACATCGCGACGCCGGTGAACCTGACCATCGGCTACACCCCGACCCGCTACGGCCCCAACGCCGTCGACGAGGCCAACATGATCGCCGAGCAGCTGACCAGCTCGGGGCTCTTCACCGTCAAGATCGAGAGCGCCGAATGGAGCGAGTACCAGACCCTGTACAAGGAGGGCGCGTACGACTTCTTCCAGCTCGGCTGGTACCCCGACTTCCTGGACGCCGACAACTACCTGGCACCGTTCATCGAGGACGGCGGGTTCTTCCAGAACGGGTACTCCAACCCCGAGGTGAACGAGCTGGTGGTCAAGCAGCAGGGCGAGACCGACCCGGCAGCCCGGGAGGCGATCCTCGGGCAGCTGCAGGACATCGTCGCCAATGACGTCCCGCTGGTCCCGTCGTGGAACGGCAAGAACGTCGCAGTGGCGCGTCCGGAGATGAAGGGGGTGGCCGAGACCCTCGACGCCACCTACATCTTCCGGATGTGGAGCATCACCAAGTAGTCCACAACCGTGCGGGGGGACGGGGTCCGGCCCCGTCCCCCCGTCGGCCGATCATCCGGCGCCGCCGGACCCGACCGGCACCCGGGTCCCGTCACCGGGTCACCGCCGGCCGGTCACCGTCGTCAACCTGAGGAGTGTCATGCGAGCAGGGTCTCTCCCCCGCTACCTCCTCCAGCGCCTGCTGCTGGTCATTCCGATGATCCTCGTGCTGCTGGTGGTCGTGTTCTTCCTGCTGCGCGTTGCCCCGGGTGATCCGGTCACCGCCACCCTGGGAGACCGGCTGCCACCGGAGGCCATCGAGGCACGCCGGGCCCAGCTCGGCCTTGACCGGCCGCTGATCGTGCAGTTCTTCGAGTACCTCGGCCAGGTGGCGACCTTCAACTTCGGTGAGGCGATCTCCGACAACCAGCCGATCCTTGAGGTAGTCCGCGACCACGGCGGCGCAACCCTCACCCTCACCCTTGGCGCCTTCCTGTTCGCCCTGCTGGTGGGCATCCCGCTGGGCCGGCTCGCCGGCCGGCGGCGCGACTCGGCAGGCGACGTGGTGATCCGGATCTTCGGCGTCGTGAGCTATGCGGCGCCCATCTTCTTCGTCGGGCTGCTGATGCAGATGTGGTTGGCCCGGCCGCTGGGACTGCCCACGTCGGGCATCGCAGCTCCCCGGGTGATGTTCACGGTGTCCGCCGAGCCGATCACCCACATCCTGCTGGTGGACGCCATGCTGCAGGGCAACTGGGCAGCCACCGGCGACATCCTGGTCCACCACATCCTGCCCTGCCTGGCGCTCGGCCTGCTGCTGTGCGGCATCTTCATCAGGCTGGTCCGGGTGAACCTGCTGCAGACCCTGCAGTCCGACTACGTCGAGGCGGCACGCGCCCGCGGCATCCCCGAGGGCCAGGTGGTCCGCAAGCACGCCTTCCGCAACGCGCTGGTACCCGTGGTGACCGTCCTCGGGCTGCAGGTGGCGCTCACCCTGAGCGGCGCGGTGCTCACCGAGAAGACCTTCAACTGGCCGGGTCTCGGCTACAAGCTGCTGGAGTACATCGAGGTGCGCGACTACATAGCCGTGCAGGGCATCGTCACGTTCCTCGCCGTCGTCGTGGTCGTGATGTCGCTGCTCGTGGACGTCGCCAATGCCCTGATCGACCCGAGGGTGAGGTACCAGTGAGGCGCCTGCTCGCCCCGATTCGGGCCACCACCGGAACCGCCCGCTGGCTGCTGGTGGCCGGGATGCTGATCGTCGGCATGTTCGTAGTCTTCGCGCTGCTGGCCGACTGGGTGGCGCCGTTCGGGTACAACCAGACCGGCGTGGACGGGGTGAAGTTCGAGAAGCTCGCGCCTCCCGGCGGCGCCCACCTGTTCGGGGTCAACGACCTGTTCTACGACGTCTTCTCGCGGGTGGTCTGGGGTGCCCGGACGGCGCTGCTGGTCGTGCTGTTGTCGGTGCTGGTCTCGGTGGTGCTGGGCGTCGCGCTCGGTCTGGTGTCGGGCTACGTCGGCGGCTGGCTGGACCGCGCCCTCGTCCTCGTGATGGACGCCATCTACGCCATCCCGTCGCTGCTGCTGGCGATAGTCTTCGCGTTCCTGCTGCGCGGCACCCTCGGGTCGGGGGTGGCTGCCGCGGCGATGTCGCTCACGGTGATCTACCTGCCGCAGTATTTCCGGGTGGTCCGCAACACCACGGTGAGCGCGCGGGAGGCCACCTATGTGGAGGCGGCCCGCGCCTTCGGTGCCTCCAACCCGACGATCATGGGTCGCTACCTGTTCAGCAATGTCATCCATTCCGTGCCGGTGATCGGCACGCTGAACGCCGCCGACGCCATCTCGACGCTGGCCGCGCTGGGCTTCCTCGGCCTCGGCATCCAGCCGAACGAGGCTGCCGAATGGGGCTTCGACCTGTCCCGCGCGATGGACGACGCCGCGTCCGGCATCTGGTGGACCGGTCTGTTCCCCGGGCTGGCGATCGTGCTGCTGGTGGCCGGCCTCACCCTGGTCGGCGAAGGGCTGAACGAGACGGTGAACCCGACGCTGCGCAAGCGGCGGTTCGCGAAGGTGGAGCTGCCACCGCGTGGCGAGCTGACCGACCCGCTCGTTCCCGCCGCGTCAGGGGTCGCCCCGGCCGGCGTGGTGATCGAGCCCGAGACTGACTGGGCGGCCCGCGGCGAGGAGGACAGGGCATGAGCCAACCGGTGATCGACGCCACCGACGTCCGGGTCTGGTACGGCACGCCACGCGGACCGGTGAAGGCTGTGGACGGCGTCTCGTTCGCCGTCCAGCCCGGCGAGATCCTTGGCCTGGTCGGCGAGTCGGGCTGCGGCAAGTCCACCCTCGGCCGTGCGCTGCTCGGGCTGCTGCCGCCCGGGGCCAGGATGGACGGCAACCTGCTGTTCAAGGGCGAGAACCTCGCCACGATGTCCGACCGGGAACGCTTCGGCCACCGCGGCAAGGACCTCGGGATGATCTTCCAGGAGCCACTCACCAGGCTGAACCCGCTGATGCGGGTCAGCGAGCATTTCACCGAGACGCTCCGCACCCACCATCCGCAGATGCGGACCAGCGAGATCGAGGCCAGGGCCCTGGAGGTGCTCAGGCTGATCGGCATCCCGCCGTCGCGCTGGAAGGCGTACCCGCACGAGTTCTCCGGCGGGATGCGGCAGCGGCTGATGATCTCGCTGGCGCTGGTGTTGCGGCCAGCCTTCGTGGTGGCCGATGAGCCGACCACCGCCCTCGACGTGCTGGTGGAGGCGCAGATCATCAAGATCCTTCACGACCTGCGAGAGAACTTCGACACCTCGCTGCTGCTGATCACGCACAACCTGGGGATCGTCGCCGAGACCTGCGACCGGGTGGCGGTGATGTACGCCGGGAAGATAGTCGAGGTCGGTGACGCGCGGACCGTGTTCCGTGACCCCAAGCACCCCTACACCCGCGAACTGCTGCGCTCGACCATCACCTTGGCCACCCAGGGTCTCAACTCGATCCCGGGCGCGCCGCCTGACCTGATCGACCCGCCGCCGGGCTGCCACTTCCATCCCCGCTGCCCCGACGCGATGGCGATCTGCCCGCAGCACGAGCCGCCGCTGCTCACCCGCGACCGCGGCCCGGCCCGGGTCGGCAGCGACGACGTGGCGTGCTGGGCGGCACGCCGCGACCTGCTCACCGTCGCCCAGTGCCAGCCACTCGTCCGAGAGGAGTTGGCAGTTGCCGACGAAGCCTGACAGCGTCCTGGACGTCACCGACCTCGAGGTCCACTTCGCGCTCCACACCAGCGGGCTAGCCCGCCTGTTCGGACGCAGCGCCGCCACCGTGAAGGCAGTGGACGGGGTCAACCTCAGCCTGCAGCGCGGCGAGGTGCTCGGGCTGGTCGGCGAGTCCGGCTCGGGCAAGACCACCCTCGGCCGGGCGATGCTGGGACTGGTCCCGGCGACCTCGGGCAGTATCGAGCACCAGTCGGCCGGCGGGACCGCGCGGGTCGACCTGGCGGGCCTGCGCGGCAGGGCGCTGCGTCGTCACCGGTCGCGGCTGCAGATGGTGTTCCAGGACCCCAACGCCGCGCTGAACCCGTCGATGACGATCGAGACCGCTGTCGGTCACCCGCTGGTGGTCCATGGCCGGGCCAGGGGCGAGGAGCTGCGTGCGCGGGTGGCCGCGGCGCTCGAGCGGGTGGGCCTCGCCCCCGCCGAGCAGTTCCTCGCCAAGTACCCGTCCGACCTGTCCGGCGGGCAGAAGCAGCGGGCGGTGATCGCCAGGGCGATCATCCTCGACCCGGAGGTGCTGATCGCTGACGAGCCGGTGTCGATGCTCGACATGAGCGTGCGCGCCAAGATCCTGCAGCTGATGCTCGACCTGAAGCGTGACCTCGGCCTCACCTACGTGTACATCACCCACGACCTGGCCACCGCCAAGTTCTTCTGCGACCGGATCGCGATCATGTACCTGGGCAAGGTGGTGGAGCTCGGCCCGACCGAGGAGATCTTCGCCAACCCGCGGCACCCCTACACCCGGGCGCTGCTGGCGGCCATCCCCGATATCGATCCGGACACCCCCTTCGGTCGCGACCTGCCGCGCGGCGAGATCCCTGACGCGGCCCGTCCGCCGGTGGGGTGCTCGTTCCACCCCCGCTGCCCCGTCGCGCAACCGGAGTGCGGCTGGGAGCCGCGCGACCTCAAGGCGCTGGTCGAGGAGCACTGGACGAAGGTGGACGTCGACACGTACACCCGCGAGCAGGCACTGCTCGGCGACCTGGCCGGGCTGGCGCACAGCGGCCGGCACGCGGTGGTGGGACCGGCGGCCGGCACCGCCGCCGAGGTCGGTGAGGCGTTCGCCAGGATCCGCTCCCAGACCGCAGGCGATCCGCTGTGGAAGGGCGTCACCCGGCTGGAGACGACGGCCGCCGGGGTGGAGGTCCAGTTCGCCGAGCCGGCCGAGATCGCGCTGCGACGCGACGGCGCGGTGGACGTGGCGTGCGTCCTGTACGGCCCGGACCGGCAGCCATCCTCCGCTCGCGGGAGGACTGACCTAGGCTGAACCCGACCCGGAAGGGGAACAGCCATGCGTCTCGCGGCAGCCGCCACGGTCGCCCTCGTGCTCGGCGTCGGCTGCACGGTGCCGACCCCACGACCCGCGACCACCCCGGTCACCCCGGCAGCTGCGTCCCCGAAGCCCGCGGCCGGACCCACCCGGATCGCCGATCTTGATGGTGACGGGCTGGCCGACCTGGTGAGCGTCGACCCGGGATTCACCCCCGATAACCCGGAGCAGCCGCCCGCCCGGGAAGGCGGGGTGCAGGTGGTGCTGTCCAGCGGATCCAGCCACCGGGTCTCCATGTCGGACCTCGGGCTGGCCTGGAGCGACTCAACAGCATTCGGGGTGGGAAGCCTGGTGGCCGACCTCAACCGGGACGGCTACGCCGACGTCGTGGTGAGCGACCCGACCCGGGAGCCGGAGGGCGACTCGCGGGGCGCTGTCTACGTGCTCTGGGGTGGCCCGGAGGGCATCAGCGCCGACAGGTTCGAAACGCTGGCGGTCGGCGCCGAGGGTAGCTACACAGGTCGAGCGCTCGCGCTGGTGACCGATCCGGACCCCGTGCTCGCCGTCGGGATCGGAGAGGGCGTCACCCGGGGGGTCGCGCTCTACCCGGTGCGCCCGGACGGCGGCCTCGGCACTCCACGGTTCGTGGGACCCGCCAGGTCAGGGATCCCGGGCGAACCGCACCGCGACAGCGCCTTCGGGTCGGTCCTGGTCGCCGGCGGCGACCAGCTCGTCGTCGGCGACCCGGGGGCGCGCGTCGCCGGGGGCCCCCGAGGCCGGTGACGCCTTCGGGTCGTCGCTGTCACTGCGCGACGGGCTACTCGCTGTCGGGGCGCCGGGCGAGGATGTCGGGTCGTACGGCGACGCCGGGCGGGTCTACCTGTTCTCGCTGACCGACGGCGGACCCTCGTTCCAGTCCTCGCTCACGCAGGAAGGCGCCGGCGCCCCCGGCCGGCCGGGTCAGGCCCACCGGTTCGGGGAGGCGCTGCTGATCTTCCGGCCGTGCGAGCCCGGGCAGGGCCTGCTGGTCTCCGCACCCGGGGAGACCGTCGACCTGCAGGGCCATCAGGGCGCCGTCCACGTCGTGCCGCTCCGTGACGGCTGCGCTGCCGCCTCTCTCACGCTGCCGGTCACCGGCATCCAGCCGCTCGGCTTCGCCGGCTCGCTCACCGCGCTGCGGTCCGTCCGCACTGACCAGGTAGAGAGCATCGCCGTCGTGGTGGACGGCGGGGTGGCAGTCCTCGACCCGCCGTTCTCGCGGGTCACTGCCCGACACGCCCTGGACGGACGGCTGGTCGCCCCGGCCGGATAAAGGTTGCCCAAGGGTTCGAGTCGCACCCTTGGGCTGGGCCCGCCGCTGGCTACCATCGGCTCATGCCGGAGCTGCCTGAGCTGCCCCCGTTGACGATCCAGACCTGGGTCGCCATCGGTGCCGTCGCGGTCGGGCTGCTGCTGTGCTTCCGGGGCTACGCCGCGATGCGCTGGATCTTCGCGCTGGTCGGCGGGGTGGCCGGCTGGCAACTGGGCAGTTGGGCGGCCACCTACATCCACTTCGACCCCGACTTCGACACCGCGCTGCGGTGGGGGTCGACCATCTTCGCCGCGATCCTGCTCGCCTGCCTGGCCTACGCCTTCTTCGTCACCGGCGTGCTGCTCGCCGTCGGCTGGCTCGGCTTCACCACCGGCGGGCTGCTCGGCACCACGTTGGGGCTGTCGGGCTGGCAGGCCACCGCAGCGCCGTGGGTGGTGGCCGTCCTGCTGGTGGTCGGCGCGCTGGTCACCAAGCTCCCCAAGCTGTTGATGGTCGTCCTGACCGGGGTGGTGGGGGCGGCCGCCATCATCGCCGGCGCCCTGGCCCTGGTCGAGTCGGTGGACCTCCGGGAACTGGGCGCCGCGAGCGCGCCGGGACTGCTCGGCTACGGGTTGCTGTGGAACCTCGGCTTCCTCGCACTGGCCGCCGCGGGGGTCGCGCTGCAGCTGCGGTCCGGCACACCGAACCTGCGCGCCGCCTACTCCTGAGGCGGGACGCCGCGCCGGCGCAAGCAGCTAGTCCGCTCGCCTGGCCGGCACCGTCATGATTGCCGTGCGTCCGCAGTGGCGATCGCCACACGTCCCGACAGCGGGTGTTCCTGGGGCAGCGATGGCAGCATGAGCGCACCGGCCAGACCGTCTCCCTCTGGCTCTTGTGGCGCGATGCCCGGCCATTCGCGGCGGAGCTCGGCGATGCACGCCCGGCGGACCGGTTCGCCGGCGAAGACGCCGCCGAGCAGGCAGATGAACGGGTCGGCAGACTCGCCGATGGCGCGGACCGCGGTCGCCACCGAGAGCGCAAGCTCCCGTCCGGCACGCTCGCAGATCCCTGCGGCCACCTGGTCGCGGCCGGCCAGGTCGGAGACGCCCCGGGCGAAGGCCGCCACGTGCCGAATCCTGTCGTGGTCGGTCTGCAGCTCGATGTAGGCGTCCTCGAGTTGCGGGAAGCGGCGACGCACCAGGCCAGTGAGGGCGGTGGCGGGGCCACGGCCGTCGTGGGCGCGCATCACGGCATCGAGGGCTTCCCGGCCGATCCAGTACCCGCTTCCGGCGTCGCCCATGATGTTGCCCCAACCGTCCACCCGCGCCACCCGATCGCGGCCCACCCCCAAGGTCACCACCCCCGTCCCGGCAGCGCAGACCACGCCGCGGCGCAACCCGATGGCTCCGAGAAAGGAGGTCACCGAGTCGTGTGCCAGCAGCACCCGCTGGACGCCGTGACCGCCGACCAGCCGCAGGAGGGCGGCGGGGTCGTTCTCGGCGGTGGTGAGGCCGGTCGTCCCGATGGCCACGTCGACGCGGTCGGACGGTCGTGCGGTTAGGGTCCCGGTCACCACATCGGCGAGTTGCGGAAGCAGGTCGGTGTTCGTCCGTACCCCTGGATAGGCGACGCTGTGGTCACCGAGGCGCACCTTGATGGCGGTCTGGCCCGAGTCGCCCCCGAGAACAGCCATCGAACGTCCGCCTCCTTCCTGGTGCCGGCGTGAGAAGCGACGGGGGGGTGGGCCCCCGGGGCCGCCCCCCC
>JAEZGC010000239.1 GCA_023437345.1 Actinomycetes bacterium | reverse complement strand
CACCTGGCCGCGCGACGGCGTCCCGCGCACCCGGGGCGCGTGGCTGACGACCGCGGCCCGCAACCAGGCGATGGACCGGCTGCGGCGCCGCGGGGTCGAGGCCGGCAAGCTGCAGGAGTTGGCTGTGATGCACCAGCGAGGCGGGAACCGTCCCCGCGATCCGGCGGAGGCGGCCCTCGCCGACCCCGACTGGGACGACCGGCTACGGCTGATCTTCACCTGCGCCCACCCCGCGCTGCCGCTGGAGGCCCGGGTGGCGCTGACGCTGCGGACGGTCGGCGGCCTCACCACCGCCGAGGTCGCCCGCGCCTTCCTGGTCAGCGAGTCGACGATGGCGCAGCGGATCGTGCGGGCCAAGGCCAAGATCGCCAACGCCGCCATCCCCTACCGGGTGCCGCCGCCCGAGGCCCTGCCGGAGCGGCTGGCCGGGGTGCTCGCCGTCCTGTACCTGGTCTACAACGAGGGCTACACCGCGTCGTCCGGCGACTCCCTGCAGCGCCTCGACCTCGCCGCGGAGGCGATCCGGCTCACCCGACTCGTGGTCGAGCTGCTGCCGGACGGCGAGGCGGTCGCGCTGCTCGCGCTGATGCTGCTGCAGCACGCCAGGTCGGCCGCCAGGGTGGACGCCGGCGGCGAGCTGACCCCGCTCGAGGAGCAGGACCGGACGCTGTGGGACGCCGCCGAGGTCGCCGAAGGGCTGACGCTGCTGGAGTCGGCGGACGGCGACTGGGGCCCGTACCGGGTGCAGGCCGAGATCCAGGCGGTGCACGCCCGGGCGCGGACGGCGTCCGGGACCGACTGGGGACGGATCCTCACGCTCTACGACCTGCTGCCCGACACCCCGTTCGTCGCACTGAACCGGGCCATCGCGCTCGGGATGACGCGCGGGGCCGCGGACGGGCTGGCGGCGCTGGCCGCACTGGAGGACTCAGGACGGCTGGCCGGCCACCACCTGCTGCCGGCCGCGCAGGCCGACCTGTCCCGGCGGGCGGGCTTGGCGAACCAGGCGGTGGCCCACTACCGGACGGCGATCGGCCTCGCGCCGACCGGTCCCGAGCGACGCTACCTCGAGCGGCGGCTCGCGTCGGTTCGCTGAGGCAGGATGGGGGCATGCGGATCGCCCTCGCGCAGCTCACGTCGACAGTCGACCCGGCCGAGAACCTCGACCTGGTGCGGCAGTACACGGGCCGGGCCGCGTCCGCCGGCGCCGAACTGGTGGTGTTCCCGGAGGCTATGCATTGCTCGTTCGCCCGTCCGCGGATCGAGGCCGCCGAAGCCTGGGACGGACCGTGGGCGACCGGCGTGCGGGAGGCGGCGGCCGCGTCCGGGATCGTGGTGATCGCGGGCATGTTCACCACCACCGACACCGAGCGGGTGCACAACACGCTGCTCGTCACCGGGCCGGACGTCGAGGCGCGGTACGACAAGATCCACCTCTTCGACGCGCTGGGCTACGCCGAGTCGCGGCAGATCGCACCCGGGCAGTCGCCTGTCGTGGTGGACGCGGCCGGCGCAAGGCTGGGGCTCGCGACCTGCTACGACCTGCGGTTCCCGGCGCAGTTCACCCACTTGGCCGGGTTGGGGGCGCAGGTGATGGTGGTGCCGTCGTCCTGGGCGCCCGGACCGAACAAGGTCCACCAGTGGCGGACGCTGGCGCTGGCCCGGGCTATGGACTCGACCAGCTTCGTCGTGGCGTGCGGGCAGGCGGAGCCGCCCGCGAACCAGCACGGCGAGCGGCGTCCGACCGGGGTGGGGCACTCGATAGTGGCGGACCCGTACGGGACGTGCCTGCTGGAGCTGGGAGCCGAGCCCGAGCTGGCAGTGGTCGACCTCGACCTGTCCGTGGTGGACGAGGCCCGCGAGCGGCTCCCCGTGTTGCGGAACGCGACGCGCTTCGGGACGGACTGAGCGGACGCGGCGCGGCCGACCCCGGTCCCGCCGAACGGCAGGCCCCCGGGGACGCCGGACGGGCGTCGCTCGTGGCGGCCGTCGCTCACGCGGAGGCTCTGCGCGAACCCTCGCGCGGTGCGAAATCTGACCCCCTCGGCGGTCGCCTATGCGGACGGGTACCGAACCGGCTGTCACAGCTGTCTCAGGAGTCACAGGAGTCACAGGAGTCTGTGGATACCCGAGGCGGGTTGTGGACAACTCGTGATCACCCTTCCGACGCCGTTCGCGCTGTGCCAAACTGGCGCGCACTCCCACCCCAGGAGAAGCGATGTCCGGCTCGATCCGTCTTGTCGTCGCGACCCTCGCGGCGACGCTGCTGCTCGCCGGCTGCCAGCCGTCCGGGCCGGTCGGGCCGACGCCGTCCTCGCCGCCTGCCTCACCCACGGCGTCACCAACGCCAACGTTTGCGTGCACGCCGGAGGCGGGCGGCGAGGAAACCCCGTGCAGCCAGACCCAGTACGACCAGATGAAGGCCAGGGACGCGCTGTATGCGGAGGCCGAGGCGGTGTTCCGGGAGTACTTCGCCGAGAACATCCGGATCAGCCGGGCGGGCGGGGTGGAGGAGCCGACGGAAGTGATCCTCGCCACGACAACTGGCTCTGCTCGCGAGTCAGTCATGGAGGCGTTTCGGGAGTTTGCGAGACGTGGCTCAAGAGCTCGCGGCGAGGACCCCGTCCTGTCGATTGCGCGCGAGCCGGGGATCTCGAGGGGTGACTCCGTCGTGACCATGCGTGCGTGCGTCGACGCGCGCGGGTGGGCGTTCTACAAGGGGGACGAGATGGTCTCGGAAGGCCGGACTGCCGAGGACCGCGTTTACTTCAGCGTGACCGGCCGCGGACTCAAGATGTCGTTCATCGAAGGGCGGTGGGTTACGTCATGCGACTAGCAGCCGCACGATGGGCTGTCGCGCCAGTGGCGCTGGTAATCCTGCTCTCCGGAACCTTTGCGCTGGCCGACGACGCTGGCGTTGAGGCAGGGGACGATGGCTGGGTGGAGGGCACGTACACATCGGTGGACCAGGACCGCGGCAGTCAAGCGACGCCAAGGGAGAGCCCCAAGGAAGCGAGTAGCCACTCGTCGAGCGACTCCTCAGACTCCGGCCCCGTCACTAACTGCGACCGGGGGGCTGACGGCGAACTCCTGACTCCGTGGGACTGCCCCGTTGAGCCGGTCGACGTGCTTGACCGGGCCACCGCCGAAGCCCTGGCTCGGCGCATCGTGGTGCGACTCCAACTCCCCACCCCCACCCCGCAGTTCGGGCCGGACCCGAGCGTCAACGAGTGGGACATGGCCGCGGTCGGCTACCCGCTGTGGCTGTGGACCGAGGGTCCGCAGACGGTCCGCAGCAGCGAGTCCGGGTACGGGCTGACCTTCACCCTGACCGCCCGCTACCGCTCCACGACCTTCGACATGGGCGATGGCTCCACGGTCCGGTGCACCCGCACCACCGCCTACCGCCGCTCCACCAAGCCCGGCACCGAGTCGCCCACCTGCGGCTACACGTACCTGGAGGCGGCCCGGGGTGACGGCACCTACACGGTCACCGCTACCACCCATTGGGACATCGACTGGAGCGTCGCCGGCTTCTCCGGCACCCTGCCCGGCACTCACCGCGCCGACCGGGACCTCCCGGTGGGCGAGCTCCAGGCCATCGTCGTCCGGTAGGCCAGCCCGAAAACCGGTTGAGGATCACCGGCCGAGGGCAATCTCCCCTCGGCACGCCACCCGGCTCCGGTTTGCGGCCGTGAACAGCCACCAACAGCCCTCCCGCCCCACAGCCGCCGCCCGCAAACCGGTTGGGAATCACCGGCCGAGGGCAATCTTCCCGCGGCACGCCACCCGGTTCCGGTCTACGGCCGTGAACAGCCACCAACAGCCCTGCCGCCCCACAGCCGCCGCCCGCAAACCGGTTGGGAATCGCCGGCCGAGGGCAATCTTCCCTCGGCACGCCACCCGGTTCCGGTTTGCGGCTGTGGACAGCAGGCGAGCATGGGGCCGCTCATCCACAGCAGTCCAAGTCCGCGGCGCACTACCGGCTGCCACGCCAAGACTTCCCCACGTGACAGTTCCTGCCAGCGGTGTCCTGACCACCCGCGCTCTGCTCAGCCTGGGTCTCAACCGGGATCGGATCGATGAACTAACTGGCGCCGGACGCCTGATCCGGCTCCGCCGAGGCTGGTACGCCTTCCCGAGCGCGCGCCCGGAAGTCGTGCGGGCTGTCCGGCTGGGCGGAGTCCTGACGTGCTGCTCGGCGCTGCAATCCCACGGGGTCTGGACACCGACCGATCCACGCCTGCACATCCGACTCTCCGAACACCTGCGAGCCGGCGCCACGCTCCCACCCGACGTGATCCGATGCACGCCACCCGGCAGACGTGCGCCGCGGGCGGCTCTGGACCCGGTCCCGGTCGCGCTTCGTGCCGCGGTGCGCTGCCTGGACGACGAGGGGGTGATCGTGGTGATGGACTCCATCCTCAACCATTGCCTTCTCAGTCGGGCCGAGCTCCGCGAGCTGCTGGCAGATGCATCACTGAGGATCCACCGACTGGTGAGTGAGTGCGACAGGGCCGAGTCGGGAACCGAGTCGATGGTGCGATTCCGCCTCCGGAGGCAGGGCATCCAGGTTCGGGCCCAGGTCGCCATCGCGGGAGTCGGCCGGGTCGACCTGCTGATCGGCGACCGCCTCGTGCTGGAGGTCGACAGTAGGGCACACCACACCGGCACTGAGACGTACGCGGCTGATCGGGAGCGGGACCGCGTGCTCGTCCGGCAGGGCTACCTGGTCATCCGGCTCACCTACCAGCACGTCGTCAACGAGTGGCCCAGGGTCGAGGCAGACATCCTGGCCCTCATCCGCCGGGATCGCCACCGGCTCCGGGTCGCAAACAGGTTGGAATCTGCGGGCTGAGGGCAATCTTCCCTCGCCCCTGCATCTGCTTCCGGTTTGCGGCCACCGGGGGTCAGGTAGAGTGGGTTCTGGTTCCCCGCGCGGCGGTACCTCGCCCAACTCCCCCAGGGTCGGAAGACAGCAAGGGTAAGTGAGCTCTTCCGGGTGCGCGGGGGACCTTTTCTCTGCCCGGCGCGCGGCCGGACCCCTCCCGGTCGTTCGATGCGCCGCACCGCTGGTGCCTGACTCAGGTGGACCCCTCGCGCGTCCTGCGCAGGCGGCCATGCCAGCCGCCGGCAGGACGTGGTGGAACCACCCACCTCTGTCCAGGGCGGTCGGTCGCTCACTAGGCTGGCGGTGAACCCGCCCGAGGAGGTCAGGTGTCGCTGTTCGACCAGCAGCCGATGGGGCCGGTCCCGGCCCGCCGGCCGATCCTGCTGCCGCCCGATCCCGAACTTGAGGGTGCCACCCCGGACCCCTCGACCGCGCACGTCGACCTCGTCGGTCCGCTGCCTCCCGAACTCGAACTGGCCGCGCCGACGCCACCCCGTCCGGGCGTCGCCGAGCGCTCGGTGCGGACCATCCTCGGCGTCCTGCTGCTGGCCGGGCTCACCCTCGGGGTGGTCCTGGGGTTCGCCGGCTTCCTGGCTCCCGACGGCAGCAACATGTACCTCCCCAGGTTGATCGCCTTCGCCGTCGTCGCTGTGGTGCTGCTCACCACGGCGGCCGTCTACCGCCGCCGCAGCCGCGGCTGAATCGCCCCATCCACCACAGCCGTCCCACGTCGGACGCGGGGCGTCATGACGCGTCGCGAGTGTCGGCGCCACCCCGTAAGGTTCACCCCGTGGACGAGCGCGAGGACGACCTGTTCGAGGAGGAGCCAGAGCTCCTGGTGCAGGACGGCCCGAGCCTGTTCGAAGAGCCGGACGCCGACCTGCCCGACCCGGCCGAGCCCGCGGTGGAAGACCTGCCGGATCCGTCCACGCTGAGCGGGCGCTCCGCCGACGAGGTGACGGCGTCCCTGATGGAGGCTGTCGATTCCCGCCGCAGCACCGGCGAGGCGGTCACCCGTCCCGACACCCCGCTGGCGCTGTACCGGCGCTACCGTCCCGACACCTTCGACGAGGTCATCGGCCAGGACCACGTCACCGAGCCGCTGCAGCGAGCGTTGGTGAACAACCGGGTCAACCACGCCTACCTGTTCTCGGGTCCGCGGGGCTGCGGCAAGACCACCTCGGCCCGCATCCTCGCCCGGGCGCTGAACTGCGCCAATGGTCCGACCCCGGTGCCGTGCGGGGAGTGCCAGTCGTGCCGCGACCTGGCCCGCGGCGGCCCCGGCTCGATCGACGTGATCGAGATCGACGCCGCCTCCCACGGCGGGGTGGACGACGCCCGCGACCTCCGGGAGCGGGCGTTCTTCGCCCCCGTCCACAGCCGCTACAAGATCTACAT
>JAEZGC010000191.1 GCA_023437345.1 Actinomycetes bacterium | reverse complement strand
CGGGTGCTGCGCGACTGGCTGGCCGGCCACGGGGCCCGCGACCTTGCCGAGCACCACGTCGCGGCGGTCGCCGCACTCGTCACCGACTGGCATGGGCAGGGGCCGCTCGACCTGCCCGGCGTCCGGGTCCAGCGCCGCGAGGGCCGGCTCGGCTGCGTCCCGGCCGCGTCCTGAGCGCTGCCGGGACAGTTGTGTCCGACCGTCCGGGCGCGTTCCGACAAGGGGCGGCAGGAGGGTAGTTTGGGGGCGTGGAAGCCAGCGACATCACCGGGGACCTGACCAGCGTCCTGTTCACCCGCGACGACATCGACGCCCGCCTGGCGGAGATCGCCGCCCAGATCGACGCCGACTACGCAGGGAAGAACCCGCTGCTGGTCGGCGTGCTGAACGGCGCGGTGATGGTGATGGCCGACCTGTCCCGGGCGCTGGAGATCCACTGCGAGATGGACTGGATGGCGGTGTCGTCCTACGGCTCGGGCACTCAGTCGTCCGGCGTGGTGCGGATCCTCAAGGACCTCAACACCGACCTTGAGGGCCGGCATGTGCTGGTCGTCGAGGACATCATCGACACCGGCCTGACGCTGACCTACCTGATGAGCAACCTGGCCTCGCGCAACCCGGCGAGCCTGTCCATCATGGCGATGTTCCGCAAGCCGGACGCCATGAAGACCGACATCGACGTGGCCTACGTCGGTTTCGACCTGCCCAACCAGTTCGTCGTGGGTTACGGCCTCGACTACGCCGGCCGGTACCGCAACCTGCGCGATGTCGGCATTCTCGCGCCGCACGTCTACAGTTGAGCGGATAGCGCGCAGGCCAGCGGTCGGGGTTTGTGGCGTTTCGGTATCGTCCAAGGTGCCAGCTCCCGGCACGCGAAGGTAGGCAATGAAGACCAATCGGTTCCTCCGGTCGCCATTCATCTGGATCGTGCTCGCGTTCCTGGCGATCGTGCTGATCTTCGACGCCGTGGGCAGCGCGGGCGGGTACACCGAAAAGCCGACATCGGAAGTCGTGGCGCTGATCAACAGCGACACCCCGCTGAAGGAAGTGGTGCTCGTCGACGGCGAGCAGACCATCCGGGTGGAGACGAAGGCCGAACCCACCCAGAAGCTGCGGGCCAACTGGGTCGGCAACCAGAGCGAGGCCCTGATCCAGCGCCTCGACCAGCGGGTCGCCGCCGGAACCCTTGACGCCTGGCGCGGCCAGAACCCGCAGCCCAGCTTCTGGAGCACCTTCCTGTTCAGCATCGTGCCGCTGCTGATCCTCGGCGTGCTGTTCTTCATGATGTTCAGCAACCTTCAAGGCGGCGGGAACCGCGTGCTCGGGTTCGGCAAGTCGAAGGCCAAGCTCGCCAGCAAGGACACCCCGAAGACCACCTTCGCCGACGTCGCCGGGTGTGAGGAGGCGATCGAGGAACTGCAGGAGATCCGCGAGTTCCTGTCCGAGCCGGCCAAGTTCCAGGCGGTCGGCGCCAAGATCCCCAAGGGTGTCCTGCTCTACGGCCCGCCCGGCACCGGCAAGACGCTGCTGGCCCGCGCGGTCGCCGGCGAGGCCGGGGTGCCGTTCTTCTCGATCTCCGGCTCCGACTTCGTCGAGATGTTCGTCGGGGTCGGCGCCTCCCGGGTGCGCGACCTGTTCGAGCAGGCCAAGGAGGCGGCGCCGGCGATCGTCTTCATCGACGAGATCGACGCCGTCGGACGCCACCGCGGCGCCGGGATGGGTGGCGGCCACGACGAACGCGAGCAGACCCTGAACCAGCTGCTGGTCGAGATGGACGGCTTCGACGTCCACGGCGGCGTGGTGCTGATCGCGGCGACCAACCGGCCCGACGTGCTCGACCCGGCACTGCTTCGGCCCGGACGGTTCGACAGGCAGATCCCGGTCGAGGCCCCCGACATGAAGGGCAGGCTGCAGATCCTGCGGGTCCACGGCGCCAACAAGCCGATGGCCCCCGACGCCGACCTGGAATCGGTCGCCAAGCGCACCCCCGGGTTCACCGGCGCCGACCTTGCCAACGTGCTCAACGAGGCGGCGTTGCTGACCGCCAGGATGAACCTGCGGTTCATCGGCAAGCCGCAGCTGGACGAGGCCATCGACCGGGTGATCGCCGGGCCGCAGAAGCGCACCAGGGTGATGAACGAGCGCGAGCTGCTGATCACCGCGTACCACGAGGGTGGCCACGCCCTGGTGGCGGCCGCGATGCCGGGCACCGACCCGGTCCAGAAGGTGACGATCCTGCCGCGCGGGCGCGCTCTCGGCTACACGATGGTGATGCCGGACGCCGACAAGTACTCCCAGACCCGCGGCGAACTGCTCGACCAGCTGGCCTACATGATGGGCGGCCGGGCCGCGGAGGAACTCGTCTTCCACGACCCCACCACGGGCGCCAGCAATGACATTGAGAAGGCCACCAAGGTGGCGAGGGCAATGGTGACCCAGTACGGGATGACCGAGTCGCTCGGCGCGGTCAGGTTGGGCACCGGCGAGGCCGAGCCGTTCCTCGGCCGCGACTTCGGCCACACCAGGGACTACTCGGAGGCGATCGCAGCCCAGGTAGACGCCGAGGTGGCCCGGCTGATCGCCAATGCGCACCAGGAGGCCTTCGACGTCCTGGAGATGAACCGGGACGTGCTTGACGAGCTGGTCCGCCAGCTGTTCGAGAAGGAAACCCTCGACAAGGAGCAGGTCGCCAAGATCTTCGAGCCGCTGCGGCGCTGGCCCAAGCGTCCGGCGTGGACCGGGTCGGAGAC
>JAEZGC010000186.1 GCA_023437345.1 Actinomycetes bacterium | reverse complement strand
CCTCCGTCTCGACGCCCGGGAACATCGCGAGCCCGTGGAGCTCGGCGTCGCGAGCACTCACGCGGTCGCGCACCGACGCGCGCGGGGGCACGGGCTTGCCGGTGACGATGTCCTCCACCCGCACCTGCACCGGCCCCGACGGAGCATCGATGGTCACGACCCCCTCGCCCCACGCCGTACAGGTGCCGATGACGTCGGTGGCCCGGCCGTCGGGCAGCAGGTGGCGGACCACGATCCGCTGCCCCACCACGTGGGGACCGAGTCGGTGGCCCACCCCCGGGTCCGGTGGGTGGTGTCGCCCTGCGCCTGCCATGCAGCGGATACTAGAGTGGCGTGAGCTTGCCTCAACATCGCGTCTCTAGGAGGACCTGGTGACCTACGTCATCGCCCAGCCGTGCGTCGACCTCAAGGACCGCGCGTGCGTCGACGAGTGTCCTGTCGACTGCATCTACGAGGGCAAGCGGATGCTCTACATCCACCCCGACGAGTGCGTCGACTGCGGCGCCTGCGAGCCGGTCTGCCCGGTCGAGGCGATCTTCTACGAGGACGACGTCCCCGCCGACCAGGCCGAGTACTACGACGTCAACGTCCACTTCTTCGACGAGATCGGGTCCCCGGGTGGAGCCGCCCGGCTCGGCCCCGTCGACTTCGACCACCCGACGGTGGCCGCGCTGCCGCCGCAGGGCGAGTGAGCCGGCTCTCCGACACCCTGCCGGACTTCCCCTGGGACACGCTGGCCGCTGCCCGCACCCTCGCAGGTTCCCACCCCGACGGACTGGTGGACCTGTCGGTCGGCACCCCGGTCGACCCGACCCCCGAGCTCGCCCGGCGGGCGTTGTGCGAGGCGTCTGACGCGCCCGGCTACCCGACCACCTGGGGGACTCCCCAACTGCGGGCTGCCATCACCGGCCATCTTGCCCGACGGTGGGGCGCGCTGGGCCTGACCGACGCCCACGTCCTGCCCGTGGTCGGCACCAAGGAACTGGTGGCCTGGCTGCCGACCCTGCTGGGACTGCGCCGTGGCGACGTCGTGGTGCACCCCGAGATCGCCTACCCCACCTACGACGTGGGGGCCCGGATCGCCGGTGCCACTCCGGTGCCGTGCGACGAGCCGGCGCGGCTGGACGAACAGCGGCCAGGGCTGGTCTGGATCAACTCCCCGGCCAACCCGCACGGCCGGGTGCTCAGCACCGAGGAGACGCAGGCCTGGGTGGCTGCCGCCCGCGGGGTCGGCGCAGTGCTGGCCAGCGACGAGTGCTACGGCGAGTTCGGCTGGGAGGCCGAGCCGGTCTCGGTGCTCGACCCGCGCGTCAACGGCGGCTCGCTGGACGGGCTGCTCGCCGTCCACTCGCTGTCCAAGCAGTCCAACCTTGCCGGTTACCGGGCCGGCTTCGTTGCCGGTGACCCGGGCCTGGTCGGCGAACTGCTCGCGGTCCGCAAGCACGCCGGCATGATGCTGCCAACACCCGTGCAGGCAGCGATGACCGCCCTGCTGGGTGACACCACCCACATCGCCGAGCAGCGGCAGCGATATCTGCGCCGCCGCGCGCTGCTGCGTCCGGCGCTGGAGGCGGCCGGGTATCGCGTCGAGCACTCCGAGGGTTCTCTCTACCTGTGGTGCACCCGGGGTGAGGACTGCCGGGCCAGCATCGACCGGCTGGCCGGGTTGGGCATCCTTGCCGCCCCGGGCGACTTCTACGGCCCGGCCGGACGCGAGTTCGTCAGGGTGGCGCTGACCGCTCCGGACGAGCGCATCGAGGCCGCCGCCCGCCGGCTGCTGGCTGCCGCCGGCCGTCCCTGACCGGCGGCTCAGGCGGCCGGGAAGCCGAGCTTGACGACCGTGGGGCCGACCACGTCAGTCGGCCCGTGCCAGCGCGCGGGCGACCACGGGCTGTGGGTCCACGACCAGTTTCCGAGCGACACCCTGGCCAGACCGTGGCGCTCGACGCCGGCGACTGCCACCTGCGCCACCGCCCACGCAGTCTGGGGGTCGCCTGCGGTCACCTCAAGACCGTCGCCGGTCTCGGCCACCGTGATCGTCTTGCCGAAGGTGCGCGTCAGGTACCGCCCCAGCCCGTCGGGGTCGGGCGCACCCGGGGAGCGCACCGAGCACGAGAAGGCGCCCGGCGTCTGGCCGGTCAGCGCGCTGGCCAGCGCCCGGGCGTTGGGGACGTGCTTGCGGTAGGCCTCCGGGTGGGCGCTGCGCTGGACGGCCTGGGCGACGTCGTTGATGTCGCCGTCCTGCCACCTCTTCACCTTGACCAGCGCTTTGTAGAACGCCGTCGCCGAGTACCACGGGTCCATGATCTCCTCGACGGAGCCCCAGCCCTGGGAGGGCCGCTGCTGGAACAGGCCCACCGAGTCGGCGTGGCCGTAGTCGAGGTTGCGGATGCCCGACTCCTGGTAGGCGGTCGCCAGCGCGATGCTCGCCGCCCGCGGCACCAGATCTCGCCGCACCGAGACGCCGGCGATCAGGGCGGCGTGGTAGGCCTGGTCGGGGGTGAGGGACACCGAGTGGCCCTGGACCTCCGCCACGCACCGGTCGGCCAGCGGCAGCGGCGTCCGGTTGGCGGTCGACCACCACACCACGGCGCCGATCGCCACCAGCGCGACCACCGACACCACAGCCAGCACCTTGACCGGCACCGGCAGCCGGCGGCGGCTAGTTGTGCGCATGCAACTCCGCGTTGAGGCCGATCCCGTCGCCACGCCGTCGGCGGGCCTCTACCGCACCGGTCACAGAGTTGCGCAGGAACAGCAGCCCGGAGCGGCCCGACAGCGCCGCGGCCTTGACCACCTCGCCGTCCACCAGCACCTTCGTGCCGGCTGTGACGTACAGCCCCGCCTCGACGACGCAGTCGTCGCCCAGCGAGATGCCGATCCCCGACTCGGCGCCGAGCAGGCACCGCTGCCCGATGCTGATCTGCTCCTGGCCACCGCCGGACAGGGTGCCCATGATCGAGGCGCCCCCACCGATGTCGGTGCCGTCACCGACCACCACCCCGGCCGAGATCCTGCCCTCGACCATCGAGGTGCCGAGGGTTCCGGCGTTGAAGTTGACGAACCCTTCGTGCATGACTGTCGTGCCGCTGGCCAGGTGGGCGCCCAGCCGGACGCGGTCGGCATCGGCGATCCGGACGCCGGAGGGCACCACGTAGTCGACCATCCGGGGGAACTTGTCCACCCCGAAGATCGTCAGGTGCCCGCGGACGCTGCGCAGCGCCAGCCTGGTGGTCTCGAAGCCCTCGACCTGGCAGGGGCCGTGGTTGGTCCACACCACATTCGGCAGGACGCCGAACAGCCCGTCGAGGTTCACCGTGCGAGGCTGGCAGACCCTGGCGCTGAGCAGGTGGAGTCGCAGGTAGGCGTCAGGGATCGAGGCGGGGGCGGCGTCCAGGTCGGCCTCGACGAGGACCGCCGAGAGCGTGACCTTGCGTTCCTCGTCGCGCTGGCTGGCGGCGACTAGGGTGGCCGGGGTGGCCGGGTCGTCGGGGGTGCCCAGCGCGGGGGAGGGGAACCAGGTGTCGAGCACCTGACCGGAGTCGTGAGTCGTGGCAAGGCCCCAGCCCCACGCAGGTCGTGTCATGGCGTTCAGCGTACCTGCGGCGGCGAAGCCGCCCCGGCCCCCGGGACCGTCGTGGCTGGCCGCGTGGGCGTCCGGCAGCCCGGCGCTCTAGGCTGCGGGGCATGGGCCTCCAGCCGCGCGACTCAATAGTCACCCTGTTCCGCCAGATAGTCGACATCGAATCGGTCAGCGGCAACGAGGGACCGCTGGCCGACTCTGTCGAGCAGGCGCTGCGAGACCTGCCGCACCTGGCCGTGGTGCGGGACGGGGACACGCTGATCGCACGGACCGAGCTGGGCAGGGCGCAGCGCGTGGTGATCGCCGGCCACCTCGACACGGTCCCGGTCGCCGGCAACCTGCCCTCCCGGCTGGTCGGCGACCTGGTGTACGGACGCGGCAGCGTCGACATGAAGAGCGGGATCGCAGTGATGCTCCAGGTCGCCGCGCTGGCGACCGCGCCGTCGCGCGACGTCACGTGGATCTTCTACGACCACGAGGAGGTCGCCGCCACCGACAACTCGCTGAACCGGATCGCCGCCACCCGTCCCGAGGCGCTGGCCGGCGACTTCGCCGTCCTCATGGAACCCACCTCCGGTCGGGTCGAGGGCGGCTGCCAGGGCACCCTGCGGTACCGGGTCACGCTGCGTGGCCGGGCCGCCCACTCCGCCC
>JAEZGC010000119.1 GCA_023437345.1 Actinomycetes bacterium | reverse complement strand
TCCGCCGCCGCTCAACGTTGAGGGGGGCTGTTACCGTGCCGGTCACGCCTTTGGCAGAGATCCTCGCGCCAGCTTTCGAGCAGCGCTACGGGGTTCCGGCGATCAACATCGTCAACGACCTGACTATGGAGAACGTGCTGGCGGGCGCCGTCGAGGCCCGCTCGCCGATCATCATCCAGACCTCGGTCAAGACTGTGAAGTCGATAGGCACCCGCGTCCTGTACGCGATGTGGAAGGAGATGACGCGCGGCATCGAGGTGCCCGCCTGCCTCCACCTGGACCACTGCCCCGAGCGGCAGGTGATCAGCGACTGCCTGGCCGAGGGCTGGAACTCGGTCCTGTTCGACGCCTCGCTGCTGCCGGTGGAGGAGAACCAGCGCCAGACCGTCGAGGTGGTGGCCGAGGCCCGCCGCTACGGCGCCCACGTCGAGGGCGAGATCGAGTCGATCACCGGCCAGGAGGACGGCGTCGGCTCCGACGAGGAGTCACGCCAGCAGACCGCCGAGGTGACCCTCGCCTACCTGCGCGAAACCGGGGTGGACGTGTTCGCGCCCGCCATCGGCAACGCCCACGGGCGCTACAAGCGGGCGCCGATCCTCGACTTCCAGCGGGTCACCGATCTGGTCGCCGCCCATCCGATCCCGATGGCGCTGCACGGCGGCAGCGGGCTGTCGGACGAGCAGTTCCGCGACCTGATCGGCCGTGGCTGCGCCAAGGTCAACATCTCCACAGCGCTGAAGGAGGTCTACATGCAGTCCAGCCTGGCCTACCTGAAGACCGCCGAGGCCGCCGACAAGTGGGACCCGCCGTCGCTGTTCGGCAAGGTCGGCACGGCGGTCCGCGAGATGACCATCGGCTACGCCCAGGTGTTCGGCAGCGCCGGGAAGGCCTGACATGCCGGCGATCATCTTCGACTGCGACGGCGTCCTGGCCGACACCGAACGCGACGGCCACCTGCCCGCCTTCAACGCCGCCTTCGCCGAGGCCGGCCTGCCCGTCCACTGGAGCGAGGACGACTACGCCGAGAAGCTGAAGATCGGCGGCGGCAAGGAACGGATCGCCTCCGTCTTCACTCCAGAACTGGACGCGGCGGTCGGGGTCGCATCCGGGCAGGAGCGCACCGACTGGATCAAGCAGTTGCACCTTCGCAAGACGGCGCTGTTCACCGGCCGCGTCGACGACGACCTGCTGCCGGCCCGGCCCGGCATCCACCGGATCATCGACGATGCGCTGCGGGCCGGCTGGACGGTGGCGGTGGCGTCCACGTCGGCGGAGGCCAGCGTGCGGGCGGTGCTGCGGCACGTCGCGGGGGAGGACAACTACGCCCGCTGCGCGGTGTTCGCCGGGGACGTCGTCGCGGCGAAGAAGCCGGCCCCCGACATCTACCTCAAGGTGCTGGACGATCTGGGCCTCGACCCGGCCGAGTGCGTGGTGGTGGAGGACTCCGGGATCGGCGTTGCCGCCGCCGTCGCGGCCGGGCTGACCACCGTCGTCACCGTCAGCTCGTTCACCGGAGGGGACGACTTCACCGGCGCGGCGCTGGTCCTCAGCGACCTGGGCGACCCGGGCGCGCCCCCCACCGTCCACGCGGCGCCGGCCGGCGTCCGTCCGTCCGGCCCGGTCACCCTTGACGACCTCACCGCCTTGATCACCACAGCCCACAGCCAGGAGGGACCGCAATGACAGCCACCATCGCTGACGTCGAGTTCGTCGTCCGCAAGGTCGCCGAGACGATAGTGGACAACGAGAAGTACTTCGGGGAACTCGACGCCGTCGTCGGCGATGGCGACTTCGGCTATTCCCTGGCCCGCGGCTTCGAGATCGTCCTCGACCAGTGGGACAGCTTCGACAGGACAGACCCTGGGGTCTTCCTGACCAAGATCGCGACCACCATCTCCGGACGGATCGGCGGCACGTCAGGGCCGATCTGGGGCACCGCGTTCCTGCGCACCGGCAGCCAGCTGAAGGGCAGCCCGACGTTCGAGGCGGCCGACCTGGTCCGGGCGCTGCGGGCCTCGGTCGAGGGCATCAAGGCGCGCGGCGGCGCCGAACTGGGCGACAAGACGCTGCTCGACTCGCTGGTTCCCGCCATCGACGCGCTCGAGGCCGAGGCCGCCAAGGGCAGCCCGCCCCACGAGATTGTCATGGCGATGGCGGCGGCCGCCCGCACCGCCGCCGACGCCACCGCCGGGATGCAGGCGATGCGCGGCCGCGCCGCGTACACCGGTGAGCGGTCGATCGGCTCGGTGGACGCCGGCGCCACAGCGATCGCCGTCCTGCTCGAGGCGTTGTCGGCCAACTGGCCGGCCTGACCCGTCAATCCCGGGGCCGCACCGCCGGGCCGCCAGTCCGGCGCCACGCCCCACGAGCGAAGTACCCATCCACACCACTCGAAGGGGAGTCATGAAGAAGTTCGTCAACGATCCCAAGCAGTTCGTACCCGAGATGCTCGAGGGCATCGCGCTGGCCAACCCCGACACCATCACCTACGTGCCGGAGTACAACCTGATCATGCGTTCCGACGCCCCCAACCACAACAAGGTCAGCATCGTGCAGGGCTCCGGCTCCGGTCACGAGCCGGCCCACGTCATGGTGGTCGGCCCCGGCATGCTGGACGCCGCCTGCCCCGGCGACGTGTTCGCCGCCCCGCCGGCCGACTACGTGTACGAGACCGCCAAGCGGGTCGCGTCCGACAAGGGCGTGCTGCTGCTGGTGAACAACTACACCGGTGACCGGATGGCCTTCGACATGGCCTCCGAGCTGGCCGACGACGACGGCATCAAGGTCAAGACGCTGTTCATCAACGACGACGTCGCAGTGCAGGACTCGACCTGGACTGTCGGCCGCCGCGGCGTGGCCGGCAACTTCTTCGTCATCAAGGGCGTCGGCGCGAAGTCTGAGGAAGGCGCCGACATCGACGAGGTGTACCGGGTCGGCGAGAAGATCAACTCGGTCACCCGGACCATGGGCATCGCACTGACCGCCTGCACCCCGCCGGCCAAGGGCGCCCCGCTGTTCGACCTGGGCGAGGACGAGATGGAGGTCGGCGTCGGCATCCACGGCGAGCCCGGACGCCGCCGCGCCAAGCTGGTCAGCGCCGACGAGATCGTCGACGAACTGCTCAACGCGATAGTCCCCGACCTGCCGTTCGGCGACGGTGACCGGGTCGCGCTGATGGTCAACGGCCTGGGCGGCACCCCGATCAGCGAGCTCTACCTGCTGTACGGGATCGCGGCCAAGAAGCTGCAGGCGCAGGGCATCACCATCGCCCGCAGCTACGTCGGCGAGTACTGCACCAGCCTCGAGATGGCCGGTGCGTCAATCACCCTTGTGAAGCTGGACGACGAGATCGAGGCGCTGCTGGAGGCCCCGGCCTCGATAGTGAACCGGATCTTCTAGAGCGGGAGGAGTGGGGGGGGGGGGCCCCCCCGCGGGCG
>JAEZGC010000101.1 GCA_023437345.1 Actinomycetes bacterium | reverse complement strand
AGTCGAGTTCGACATCGAGAAGGCCACCGGCCAGCTCATCGCTCATGGTGCCTTTATACACGTCGCTTGCGATGGGCGGGCAGGGCTCACGGACGGGTTGTAGCCATCCCGCGGCATCGAGCTACCTCGTGGCTACGTGGACCGTGCAGACACTTCAACGTTCGCCACGGTGCCGGCGCCCTCGCTGCCCTGGGATGTGGGGGACGGGCATTGGGTACAGGCCGCCGCGGCGGTAGGTGTCGATGAAGGAGTGCCGCCCGCGGCCGCCTGTACCAGGACTTCGCCGGGCTCGGGGGTGGGGTCCGGGAGGCCGACCAGTTCGGAGACGTCGGAGCCGCCGGCCCGCTGGGCTTGGATCGCGCACCACTTGACCCCTGCTGCGGCCTGTTGCGTGGGCCCAGCAGAGGTCATCATGGAGCTGCCGGGAATGATCGAAGGGCCCGGCATCGAGGTTTGACGGGGCGTAGAGACCAGAAGACCGGTGTCCCCAGCGTGAGCGCGCGTCTCGCGATTTGGTTCTCCCGGTCCGAGGCCGGATCGCATCTGAATCGCACGCGTCAACATGACTGGGTCGCCGCCCTAGTCGGGACGGCGATTACCAACCCCTTTTAATCCGCGGGTTCTGGGTTCGATTCCCAGTGGGCCCACCAGGGGTCTGTGTTACCTCGGCTGATGCTTGACGTTTGGGCTTCGGCTGATGCCTGACTGTGGTTCGGGTGATGGTTGACACCACCGCTGGGACAAGCGTGCGTGCCGAGGTCAGTCGATCGCCGGGTGGCGGTCTGTGTTGTCCACGACGAGGTCAGCCTTGCTGGCGGGGTCACACTCCGCCAGGTAGAGCTGTTGGCCCTGGTAGGAGCCGGTGTTGTCGGGGTGGTGGGGGTCGGGGTTCACGCCGAGGCGTTCGTGCAGGCGCCGATAGGCCTCTTCCAGCGGAACGTCCAGCCATACGGACACGTCCCACGGCTTGTCCTTGCCGTCAGTGCAGAACCGGCTGCTGTGCAGGAACGTACCGTCGATGATCGCGACGCAGTTCTCCGGCGCAATTTGCCAGAGCGGGCGGGTCGGCGCGTTCAGCGTGTGGTCGTACGCGGTCGGACGGTCCCGTCCGGAGCCCTCGCGACTGAGCGGCTCCAGGACGTCGTCGTTGAACGCGCCATAGTCGTACGTGTCCTCGTAGAACCCGCGGGGTGACGCAGAGCCCCGCGCGTAACGGATTGCGGAGGGATTGAGGTGGTCGTCGAACGACGCCCGGACAGTCTCGATGCCGCATTCGGCGAGCAGGACGGCAAGTTCGTCGGCAAAGGTGTGTCGGCCGGAGCCGAGCACCCCGTCGATGCCGACCAGGGTGCGTCCCGGCTGGAGGCGAAGCCTGGATCTCAGCTGACGTAGTCCAGTTCCAGCATCGCAGACGAGACGTCCATCCGCTGTCTGCACTGAGGACCGGTCGGTGACCACTGCCGGTTCCGCCATCGGACTCTCCCTGATCGAGTTCCGCGCCCGCTCAACGCGGACGCGTGCCGACCAGACTTCCCGGCTCACCTCTGCCGAGCATAGCTCGACGAGCGCCGAGCGACTCGCGGGGACGCCATTCAGTGCCGGATCACGGTGACCGGTGACCGTGAGGGAGCGGGCCAGTGTTTGTAGCTGACCGGTGCCGGGCATGGAGCAGTCATGTCACATCGGCCCGACTCGGTGTTTCACCACGGAGGCGCAGCGCCGGGTGGGCCCTTTGCGCGGTGCACGGCTGTCGGGGCCCGCGGAGCGCGGACGGCGCCGTGACGCACGTTCGCACGTGGTGGCAGTCGGTCCGCACCGGCTTCTGGGCGATCCCCTCTGCCTGCGTGGTGCTCGCCATCCTGCTCGGCCTGTCCCTGGTCACGCTGGACCGCACGCTGGAGGGCGATGTGCGTTTCGCCTTCGACGCGGGGCCGGACGGCGCGCGGGAGGTGCTCTCCGCCATCAGTGCGTCGATGATCACCTTCACAGGCCTGGTCTTCTCGATCACCATCGTCGTGCTGCAGTTGACCAGTTCGCAGTTCTCTCCCCGAGTGCTGCGCACCTTCCTTCGCGACCGGCTCACCCAGTTCGCCCTCGGGACGTTCGTGGCGACGTTCGTGTACTCCGTGACGGTGTTGCGGACGGTCACCGGCGGTGACGCCGTCTTCGTCCCGGATATCGCGACCACCGTCGGGCTGGGTTTGCTGCTGCTCAGCGTGGGCATGTTCGTGGCCTACATCCATCACATCGCCAGTGCGATCCAGATCTCGTCCGTCCTGACCGCGATCGGCAGGGAAACCCGGGAGACTCTGGACAGGCGCTACCCGACAGACGGCGAGGACGCCGCGCCGACCGCTGGGCCTCGACCGGGGCGCGCGGTCGCCGTGGTCCGGGCCCCCCGGTCGGGCATCGTCACGCAGGTCGACACCGATCGTCTGGTTGGGATCGCCGGCGAGGCGGACGTGGCCTTTCGGATGGAAGCAGGGCCGGGCGACTTCGTTCCGGCCGGCGCGCCGCTGGTGGAGGTGCTCGGAGCCGGCGGGGTCGACCACGGGGCGGTCGCGGCGGCCATCACCCTGTCCGATGACCGCACCATGCAACAAGACGTCGCCTTCGGGTTCCGCCAACTGGTCGATATCGCCGAGAGGGCGCTGTCGCCGGGGATCAACGACCCCACCACGGCCGTCCAGGCCCTCGACCAACTCCACGACCTGCTGCGTCGACTCGCCCCGCGATCCCTTCGTGACGGGCTCCACCGCGGCGACGACAAGGCGGTACGACTCGTCACACCGCCGGAGAGGTTCGCTGACTACCTCGACCTCGCGCTGCAGGAGATCGACCAGTATGGCGCGGACGCGCTGCAGGTCCAGCGGCGCATCGAGGCCCTCTTGACTGATGTCGCCGCTGCCGCGCGACCCGAGCACAGGGCGGTCACCGAGTCCTGGCTGCGCGCCTGGCGTGCCCGTCGCGCCCAGCGGCGATGAGTGCCGTCGGTCTCGGCGCGGACACCTCCCGACGGCGTGATGGGGCTGGGGCCGCCGCGAGATCGTCGGCCGGTGGCGGAAACGCCCGAGCTCGGGGGATCCTGTCGAGCGCTGCGCTGGCGGAGCGCGCGGTCGCCCAGGCGTCAGGAGCGCCGAGCGAGCACGTAGGTGATAAGGCCGAGGCGCTGCGCCCGCCGTTGGCGGCGACTGGCTCGCGCCCCGTGCCTGCTCCTTGATCAGGTCCTGTACCGCGCCGAGCAGCAGTTCGGGATACGTGTCCTTCGCCAAGTCTTCGAGGTTCATGCCGTCCTCCTCATCGAGCCCGAAGTGGGCGTACACCGAGACGACGGACAACACCGACCGCGATCGACATCGACGACAGCCGTCCCCGCTACTGGTGAGTGTCTCCCGCGTGTTTGGGGGATAAAGCCGCAGCCAGGCGGTTGGCCGACCCGACCGCGAGGCGGCTACAGCTCGCCTAGAACGGGACGCCGCACCGCAGCACCACGTTCGCGTACGGGGTGGCCTCGCCGGTCCGGATGTACAGCCGGGCGTCCTGGCTGATGCGCTTGAGCTCCTCGTGAGGGACGAAGACCGGCTGGTGGGCCAGCCTCCCGACCAGTTCCACGACGGCACGGTTCGCCTCGGCAGCCTCCTGGGCCAGCACCGCCTGCTCCGTCACGAGTTCGGTCACGACAGCGGCGAGCACCTGAGCGAAGGTCGGCACTCCAAGTTCGAGCGCAAGGTCGACGCACTCGACGCCGGACGGCCGGGGCAGCCCGGCGTCGCCGATCACCACGAGATGACCGTGACCGAGCTCGGCCAGCGCTCGTGACAACTGAGCGTTCAGAATCCCGGACCGTCGCATGCTCATTCCCTCCCGCAGGTCGTCACCACTCCCGAGACTGTAGTGATGTCCTCGAGGTGCGGGTGCCGTTGACGATCGAGTGGTCACCGAGCGCGTTAGCATCGCAGCACCACGAGGGACGGGGTGCGATGGCGGTGGTGGATCGGGTAGCCGGGCGCCTGGCGCACGGAGTGCGCGGCTGGATGGCCATCGCGGCGGTGGTGCTGTTCGTCGTGTTCACCGCCATCGTGTTGCCGGCCCAGGCTGCGGCAGGGGCCTTCTACACCGTCCGCTACGCGGCCCCTGACACGTCTGTCTGGTATTCGCCGGACGACCTCTACGCGGCGGCCCAGGCGTGGGGGACCGAGGGCAGGGCCGCCTATGTGTGGGCGCGGGTGACCTTCGACGTCGTCTGGCCGATCGTGTACGGGGCGTTCCTGGTGGCGACGCTGGCCTGGGTCTGGGCGCGAGGGACGGCGCCAGGGAGTCGTTGGCGACGGGTGGCCCTGCTGCCCGTCGTCGTGGTGATGCTGGACTATGCCGAGAACATCTGCACCGCGACGGTGATGGCGCGCTACCCGGCCCGGACGCCGGTGCTCGCGGAGGTGGCGCCGCTGTTCACCGCGGGCAAGTGGGTCGCCTTGTCGGCCGGCTTCCTGCTGCTGGGGATCGGCGTGAGCATCGCCGTCGCAGCGTGGTGGCGCGCACGAAGGTCGCACCCACCCCGTTGAGGCCTCGGCTGTTCTTCGTGCGGGCCCATTGTCGCCCGGCGTGGCGCGCCGGGTGACCGGGTTGCCGCGGCGTCAGCCGGGTGGCTGCTGCGAGACCGCTCTGCGGTCACCTGCCAACCCGACGAGCCGCCGTCCGGCGAGCACGCAGAACACACTCCATGGGAGCAGGGAAGCGATAGCGAAGACCATCCCCACCGTCCCGAACGGGGAGGGGACCACCATCAGAAGCCCGGACGCCAGGGCCCACCAGGCGCTGGCTCGGTCGAACCGTGGGCTGCGGCGGAGCAGCCAGGCGAAGATGAGCAGGACGACGGCACCGAGCAGGTAGTACGTGACGAACGCGGTGCCCTTCCACGCGGCGAGGACTGCCTCGCCCGCCGCCATCAGCGTGGCGCGGGTGGTCGGGCCCGCGGCGGCGTGGGCGCGGCCGAGGACGAGCATCTCCAGGGCCGGGTTCGAGGCGAAGTAGGCAGACATCTGGAGGGTGCCCAGCCCGATCGCTGCTACCGCCCCCGACCGCGACACCTGCCACAGCGCGACGCCCAACCCGACGTAGAAGAGCCAGACTGCGACGTTGTTCACGATGTATACAGCGTCGAGGGAGAGCAGACCGACCACCGGCGACTCGGCCATCACCTCGAACACCTCGGCCACCGTGTGCACCGGTGGCCAGATCACGAAGGCGACCAGCTGGACGACGATCAGCGCGACCGACACCAGCGCGGCCAAGCCGCCCCAGCGGAGCAGCCCGCTCCACTTGGCGAGGGCATCAACGGTTGGATCGACAGTGACAGACGACATGGCATCCCCGGAACCGGCCAAGGCCGCGGCGCAGTCGCCCCGGCCGCTCCCGACCCTACTTCGCGCCGGTCGCCGGCGCGGACGAATGCGCCAACGCCTGGGCTATTGGTGAGTGTCCCTGTCGTCTACCGGGGACGAAGTCACTGCGACGCGGGGGGCCGGGCCCAAGCTGGTGCCTCCGCGCCTAGCTGGTCCTGCTGACCCGGGTTCCCGCCCGAACTGCCCGGGGGATCTCGGCGACCTCGTCGACGGCGGCCAGGAGACGCTGCAGCGCGTCCGGGTCCGCCGGGGAGTCGAGCTGCACGCGGTAGCTGATGCCGGTCGAGGCCCAGTCGGCGGCGAAGCCGCCCTCGGCTTCCACGAGCACACCGTCCAGCTGCACTCCGAGGCTCCCGGCCTCCCGGTAGAGGTCGTTGAGGACGCACGCGGCGACCGACGCATGCAACAGGTGCGCACCGGTGAAGGGCGCCGACACCTCCACCCC
>JAEZGC010000100.1 GCA_023437345.1 Actinomycetes bacterium | reverse complement strand
GTGCTGGCGGGCGGCGCCGCGCTGGCGATGGTCGCAAGCCTGGCCTGGATCTGGCTGCCGCCGATGCTGGGCGGCCTGTCGGCCGGCCGGCTGCCGCAGGGCGTGGCACCCACCGGCGCGCAACTGCTCACCCTGTCCGTCGCTCAAGGCCTTCTGGTCTACCTGCTGGCAGCCACCTGGTTCGCCACCCCGTGGTACGAGCGGCGCGGCGTCCTCTCGGCCGGCGCCGGGATGCTGCTCCACACCGGATGGCTGATGGTCAACGAGACAGTGGCGGGCTGGCGCACCCACCCCTGGGTCAAGGTGGTGCCGGAACTGATCGGGCTGGAACGCCACAGCACCCTGGTCGCCAACCTCGGCACCGCGGCGATCTCGGTGATCCTGCTCCTCGTCGGGGCCGCGCTGCTGCTCACCCGGCCGCCCCGGCAACCCTGATCAGGGCAGGCCGGCCAGCCGTCCGAGCGCGGCGGCGAGCGCCCCCACCACCACGACGACTATGTAGGGGGCGTCGAGCTTCAGCGCCACCGCCGCCGCGGCGAGGGCGAGCAGGCGGGAGTCCAGGGTGAGCGCCTGGCCGCCGCCGACGGTGTTCAGCACCGTCAGCGAGGCGAGCAGGCCGACGGTCAGCGAGCCGGCCAGTTCGGTCACCGGGGGCGAGTCCAGCCAGCTCTGCGGCAACAGGTACCCGGCGAGCTTGGTCAGGTAGGCCGTGGCAGCAGCCAGCAGCAGCCAGGACAGCACGCTCACGCCGCCACCCCCAGCCGGCGCTGCCAGCCCCACCAGGCAGCTGTGGCGGCGGCAGCCACCAGCACCGGGATTCCCGGCGGGACCAGCGGGATCGCGATGATGGTCACAGCGGCGGCCAGCACCGCGATCGTGATCGGGTCGCGTCCCTTCAGCCGCGGCCACAGCAGGCCGAGGAAGGCGGCCACCGCTGCCCCGTCCAGCCCCCACCGGGCCGGGTCGCCGAGGGCGTCCCCGGCCAGCGCCCCCACAAGGGTGAACAGGTTCCACAGCACGAACACCCCCACCCCGGCCGACCAGAAGCCGCGGACCCGTTCATCGTGGTCGGGCTGCCCGGTGGCGGTCGCTGTGGACTCGTCGATGGTCAGGTGGGCCATCAGCGGGATCAGCCGGCCCGGCGGACGGAGCAGCGCCTTCAGCTGCATGCCGTACACCCCGTTGCGCACCCCGAGCAGGCTGGCCGCCGCCCAGGCCGCGGCCCCCGTCCCGCCCCCGCCGATCACGCCGATGAAGGCGAACTGCGAGCCGCCGGTGAACATCAGCAGGCTCCGCGCGCAGGCCTGCCACACCTCAAGTCCTGCGGCGACCGCCAGTGCCCCGAAGGACACCCCGTACACCCCGACGGCTGCCGCTATCGACAGCCCCATCCGGACGGCCGGGGTGAGGCGGACGGGAGTCGCGCTCGGATCTGCTGGCACCGCAGCAGGGTAGGCGATCCGGCCCGCGGGCCGGACGCCCTGCTCAGCGGTGGTCGGCCGACTCCGCCTCGGCGGTCTCGAACTCGGCCACCAGCGCTGTGCTGTCGTCGCTGAGGTCGGTGCCGCGGGCCCGTCCGACGGCGCGCATCAGGTGGTAGAGCACCAGGGCGGTGATGGTGCCGACGGTGACCCCGCCGAACTCCATGTCACCGAGGGTGAAGTGGAAGTTGGCGATCGCCATGATGAGGCCGATGGCGGAGGGGATCAGGTTGACCGGGTTGGTGAAGTCGACCTTGTTCTCGATCCAGATCCGGGCCCCCAGCAGGCCGATCATGCCGTACAGCACGGTGCCCGCGGCGCCGATCACCCCGGGCGGGATGGTGGCGATCGCCTGGCCGAACTTGGGGATGAAGGACAGCAGGATGGCTATCGTGCCGGCGATCCAGTACAGCGCAGTGGAGTAGACCTTCGTGGCGGCCATCACGCCGATGTTCTCGGCGTAGGTGGTGGTGCCCGAGCCGCCGCCAAGGCCGGCGAGGGTGGTGGCGACACCGTCGGCCAGCAGCGCACGGCCCATCGACTTGTCGTAGTTGCGGTCGGTCATCAGCGCCACCGACTTGACGTGGCCGACGTTCTCGGCGATCAGCACCAGCACGACCGGCAGGAAGAGCGCGGTGATGGTCCAGTCGACTGTCGGCAGGTGGAACTGCGGCAGGCCGAACCAGCCGGCCTCGTCGACGGCCTGGAAGTTGACCTGGCCCTGGAAGAGGGCGGCGATGTAGCCGACCACGACGCCGAGCAGGATGGACAGGCGTCCGATCAGGCCGCGGAACAGCACGGTGATCAAGACTATGGCGATCAGGGTGATCCAGCCGGTGACCGGGGCGGCCCAGAAGCCCGACTCGTTGGCCTCGCCCCAGGCGGCGCCGGCGAGGTTGAAGCCGATCAGCATGACTATGGTGCCGGTCATCACCGGCGGCATCAGGGCGTCGATCCACCGCGACCCGGCGAGATGGACGACCGCGCCGACGATCGCCAGCACCACACCGGCCAGCAGGATGCCGAATAGCGCCCTGCCGATGTCGCCGCCGGCCTGGGCGGCCATCACCGGGGAGATGAACGCGAACGAGGAGCCGAGGTAGCTGGGCAGCCGGTTGCCGGTGATGACCAGGAACAGCAGCGTGCCGAGGCCGCTGAAGAACAGGGTGGTCGGGATCGGGAAGCCGGTGATCAGGGGCACCAGGAAGGTCGCCCCGAACATCGCCACCACGTGCTGGGCGCCGAGCCCGAACATCTTGCCCCACCCGAGGCGCTCGTCGGGGGCCACCACGGCTCCCGGCTTGAGCGACCCGTCACCGTGCAACGTCCACAAAGCCATGCTTCATCCCTTCCAGAGGCCTGTTGCACCCTAGTGCTCTGTCGGCGTCGGCGGGGCGCCCCGACTGCTTGCTGGGATCCCCAACGCAGCGGGCCCAAGTGCGGAAGGATGGGACGCAGCTATTCCCCTGCGCCCGGTCGGCTGGCTAGATCCAGCTGCGCAGCCACATCCGCGCCAGGTACTCGGTCTGGTGGATCAGGGTCTGGCCGGTCAGCACCGGGTAGATCCACGCGAAATTGGCCGCCACCAGCGCGATGGCCACCCCCACGACTATCGCGCCGCGCGGGCGGAACCTGCCGCCGGCCGGCCCCAGCACCAGCCCCATCACCATGGCGAGAGCGGTCACGGTGAACGGGATGATGGTGATCGCGTAGAAGAAGAAGACCGGACGGTCGGCGGAGAAGAACCACGGGACGTACGTCGCCAGCGCCGCCACCACCGGGACGCCGAAGCGCCAGTCCCGGCCGCCGATCCACCAGATGATCGCCACCACGAGCGCGACCGCCGCCAGCCACCACAGCACCGGGGTGCCCATCGCCGAGATCACCTGCAGGCAGGTCTGGCCCGGCCCTGCCGCGCAGCCGTCCACCCCCGGCTGGATGTCGGTCACCGACTCCACCCC
>JAEZGC010000074.1 GCA_023437345.1 Actinomycetes bacterium | reverse complement strand
CAGCACCACGGCGTCGGCGGGTTCGCCGGCCTCGGCCAGCCGGGCAGCGACTGCGTCCAGCACGCCGCTGCCGAGCAGCGGGGTGAGCCGGGCGCGTCCCCCGGCGGCCCGGACGGCGGCCGGCAGGTCGGAGGCGACGTGGTAGCCGGGGGTGAGGAAGCAGGGCACCACTATCGCGTTGCCCAGCCCGGTGAGGGTCTCGGTGAGCGTCGGGGTGAGCACGTCGGCCCAGCCGAGGTGGACGGTGACGCCCGGCAGCCGCGCGGCGACCGCCAGCAGCAGGTCGCTCGCCAGGTGGCGGCCCTCCGGCTTGGCGGTGCCGTGCAGCGCGAGGACGAGGTCGGGGCGCGGCATCAGATCTGCCAGTCCCAGGCGTCGCCGAACCGGTCGCCGAACACTGTGTGGCCGCGCACCATGCCGGCGGCGAGGGTGCGGGCGGTCTGCGGGTCGATCAGCAGGAACGCGCCTCCGGTGCGGTCGTCGGCGTAGTCCTCGGCCAGCACCGGGGTGGCCAGCCGCAGCGACACCCGTCCGATGTCGTTCAGGGCCAGGCCGTCGGCGGCCACCCCGGCGACCGTGTCGAGGTCCAGCCGGCTGACCACCTCCCGCACCACCGCCTGCACGGTCCGGGTGGAGTGCTTGACCAGCACCCGCTGCCCCAGCCGCAGCGGCCGCTCGTCCAGCCAGCACAGCGTGCCGTCGATGTCGACTGTCGGCTCCGGGGCGTCGGCGACCGACGAGATCAGCGCCCCGCGGGCCAGGTCCACCTCGTCGGCCAGCCGCAAAGCCACCGACTGCCCGGCGACCGCCCGCTCGAGGCGGCGGCCGGCCAGGTCGATCCCGGCCACCGTGGTCCGCACCCCCTCCGGCAGCACCACCACCTGGTCGCCGACCGCCACCTGCCCGGACGAGACCAGCCCGGCGTAGCCGCGGTACTCGGCGTACTGCGGGTCGACGGCTGCCGACTGTGGCCGCAGGGTGAGCTGGACGCCGAACCGGAAGCCTGCCGACCGGCCCGGCGCGCCCGTCTCCAGGTCCTCCAGCAGCCCGAGCAGGCTCGGGCCGTCGTACCACGGCGTCAGCTCCGAGCGGTCCACAATGTTGTCGCCCTGCAGCGCCGAGACCGGCAAGGTGACCGTGTCCGGCAGGCCGAGCCAGGCCGCCAGTTCGGTGATCTGGGCCGCCCCCGCGCGGTAGGCGGCCTCGTCGAAGCCGACCAGGTCGATCTTGTTGACCGCCACCACGACGTGCGGCACCCGCAGCAGCGCCGCCACCGCGAGGTGGCGCCGGGTCTGCTCGAGCACGCCCTTGCGGACGTCCACCAGCAGCACCAGCACGTCGGCGGTGGACGACCCGGTGACCGTGTTGCGGGTGTACTGCACGTGCCCGGGGCAGTCGGCGAGGATGAAGCTGCGCCGGGCGGTGGCGAAGTAGCGGTAGGCGACGTCGATGGTGATGCCCTGCTCGCGCTCGGCCCGCAGGCCGTCAGTGAGCAGCGCCAGGTCGACGCCGGTCAGGCCGCGGTCGCGGCTTACCTGTTCGACCGCTGCCAGCTGGTCGGCGAGGATCGCTTTCGAGTCGTGCAGCAGCCGGCCGACAAGGGTCGACTTGCCGTCGTCGACGCTCCCGGCGGTGGCCAGGCGCAGCAGCGAGTGGGTGGTGGGGGCTGTGGACATCAGAAGTAGCCGTCCTTCTTGCGGTCTTCCATGGCGGCCTCGCTGAGCCGGTCGTCGGCCCGGGTCGCGCCGCGTTCGGTGATCGTGGACGCGGCCACCTCGACGAGCACCTGCTCGACGGTGCGGGCCTGCGACTCGACGGCGCCGGTGCACGACATGTCGCCGACGGTGCGGTAGCGCACGGTCTTGGTGAGCACCGGACGGCTGCCCGGCGGGGTGACGTCGGTGACCGCGAGCCACATGCCGGCCCTGTCGAACACCTGCCGGTCGTGGGCGTAGTACAGGCTGGGCAGCTCGATGCCCTCGGCGGCGATGTAGTGCCACACGTCCAGCTCGGTCCAGTTCGACAGCGGGAAGACACGGACGTGCTCGCCGGGCCGGTGCCGCGGGTTGTACAGGTTCCACAGCTCGGGCCGCTGGTTGCGCGGGTCCCACTGCCCGAACTCGTCGCGCAGGCTCACCACCCGCTCCTTGGCGCGCGCCTTCTCCTCGTCGCGCCGCCCGCCGCCGAACACGGCGTCGAACCGGTGCTCGGCGATGGCGTCCAGCAGCGGCTGGGTCTGCAGCGGGTTGCGGGTGCCGTCGGGGCGTTCCAGCAGCCGTCCGTCGTCGAGGTAGTCCTGGACCCGGGCGACGAGCAGCCGGACGCCGAGCCGCTCCACCTCGGCGTCGCGGTAGGACAGCACCTCGGGGAAGTTGTGGCCGGTGTCGACGTGCAGCAGCGGGAACGGCACGCGTCCGGGCCAGAACGCCTTGGCGGCCAGGTGCAGCAGGACTGCGGAGTCCTTGCCGCCGCTGAACAGCAGCACGGGGCGTTCCAGCTCGGCGACCGCCTCCCTGATGATGTGCAGCGCCTCGGCCTCGAGTGCGTCGAGGTGGTCGAGCCCGGTCATGAGTGCAGCCCGCATTCGGTCTTGGCCAGCCCGGCCCAGCGGCCCGCCCGCGGGTCCTCGCCCGGCTCGACCCGCCGGGTGCACGGCTGGCAGCCGATCGACGGGTAGCCGTCGGTCAGCAGCAGGTTC
>JAEZGC010000028.1 GCA_023437345.1 Actinomycetes bacterium | reverse complement strand
AACCCGATCGCCGTCGAGCGCGGCCAGTGCTCCGGCTCGCAGGCCACCACCGGCAACCACTGCGGCGCGCTGCACCACCGGGTCACCCTGGCACCCGGCCAGACCGTCCGGCTCGCCTACATCCTCGGGTACGGACGGCGCGAGGCCGGCACCCGGCTGCGCGCGCGGTACGCCGACCCCGCGGCGGTGGACGCCGCACTGGCCGAGCTGGCCGCGTACTGGGAGCGCAAGCGCGCGGTGTTCGCCCTCGCCACCCCGTCGCCTGCGATGAACACCCTGCTGGGCAGCTGGACCCTGCTGCAGGCCGAGACCTGCGTGGTGTGGTCGCGGTTCGCGTCCTTCGTCGAGGTCGGCGGACGGGTGGGGCTGGGCTACCGCGACACCGCCCAGGACATCATGAGCGTCGTCCACACCAACCCCGGCAAGGTCCGGCAGCGGATCGAGGAACTGCTGCACGGCCAGATGTCGTGGGGCTACGGGCTGCACCTCTTCGACCCGCTGCTGTTCGCCGGAAACCGCCGGCCCGACATCCCGGTCGGGGTGAAGCTGCCCACCGTCGTCCCCGGCAAGGCCGCCGACCTCGTCCACGGGCTGTCCGACGCGTGCTCCGACGACCACCTCTGGCTGGTGCCGTCCGTGGTTGAGTACCTCAAGGAGACCGGCGACCTCGGCTTCCTCGACCAGGTGGTCCCGTTCGCCGACTCGGACCTCGACGCCGCCGAGCGGGCCGCTGTCCTCGGAGAGGCCGCCGGACGGTTCGACGCCGCTCCGGCGACGGTCTACGAGCACCTGCGGCGGGCCATCGAGTTCACCGCCGAACAGGTCGGCGACAACGGCATAGCGAAGGGCCTGCGGGCCGACTGGAACGACTGCCTCAACCTCGGCGGCGGCCAGACCGCGCTGGTCAGCTTCCTCCACGTCTGGGCGGCCAATGCCCTGGCGGAGGTGGTCGACCACCTGGCCCGGACGGGGGACCCGGCCCGGGCGGCGGCCTGGCGGGCCGAGGCCCGCCGGCTCGCCGAGGTCACCGCCACGGTCACCGCCGCGGCCAACGCCGAGCTGTTGGATGGCGCCTGGTACCTGCGCGGCTACACCCGCGACGGCGTGAAGATCGGCTCGGCGGACAGCCCCGAGGGCAAGATCTTCCTCGAGCACATGGCCTGGGCTGTGATCTCGGGGGTTGCCGACCGGGAGCGCGGCGAGTCGGCGATGGACGCCGTCCGCACCCACCTGGCGAGCCCCTACGGCACCCACCTGTGCTGGCCGAGCTACACCAGGGTGGACGACACCATCGGCTACGTCACCCGGGTCTACCCCGGCGTGAAGGAGAACGGCGCGATCTTCTCCCACCCCAACGCCTGGCCGATCATCGCCGAGACGATGCTGGGTCGCGGCGAGCAGGCGATGGCGTACTACGACGCGCTGGCGCCGTACCACGCCAACGACACCATCGAGGTGCGCGGCGCGGAGCCCTACGTGTACGCCCAGTTCCTGTACGGCCGCGACCACGAGTACTACGGCAGGGCGCAGAACCCGTGGCTGACCGGCACCGCAGGCTGGATGTACACCGCCGCCACCAAGTACGTCCTCGGCGTCCGGCCCGACTTCGACGACCTCGTGGTCGACCCGTGCATCCCGGCCGACTGGGACGGGTTCACCGTCACCCGGCAGTGGCAGGGCGCCACCTACCGGATCGAGGTGCGCAACCCCCGCCACGTCAACGCCGGGGTGGTCTCGGTCGAGCTGGACGGGGTCCCGCTCGCCCCTGTCACCGACCCGCTCCGCGGCCGGAGGGTGGCGCGGGTGCCGCGCGGCGTCGGCGTCCACAGCGTCGTCGTGGAACTGGGCTGAGGTAGCAGTGCCCGACACAATCCGGGGAATCCAGGCCCCTCGCGTGCACTATCCACGCGGGTGCCCGCAGCGCCCCGGATTGTGTTCGAGGGATCGGGGGCGAGGAGGCACCCATGACGAGTAGTTCCGCCACCGACGTCCGGGACCCGCAAGCCGCGGCCCCGGCGATGGCCGGCGTCGCGGGCCGGGCCGGCTTCGCGTGGGCCGTCCTCGGGCTCGCGCTGTGGCGGGCGGTCGGCGACTACCTCGCCCGCGACATCCTCGCCGGCGGACGGACCTACCGGGCCGGCGACTGGCTGATCAGCTATGCCGGCGGGTTCGTCAGGCGCGGCCTGTTCGGCGAACTGCTGTTCGCCCTCAGCCCGCCCGGCGCGACGCTGTGGCTGCTGTTCGGGTTCCAGCTGGCCTGCTACGGCATCGTGCTGGCCTACGCGGCAGGGTTCCTGCACCGCACCCGCTACGCCTGGCCCGCGGTCGCCCTGGTCTGCGGCCCGGCCGGTCTGGCCTTCATCGGCTGGGACGTCGAGGGCGGCTGGCGCAAGGAGATCATCGCGTTCGCGGCGATCGCACTGCTGGGCTGGGCCAGGCGGGCGGCGTCCGGGCGGCGCCGGGTGGTGCTGACCGGTCTGGCGGTGGCGCTGTTCGGGCTCGGGATGTTCTCCTGGGAGGCGAGCTGGTTCGCGATCCCGGTCCTGCTGTTCCTGCTGCGCCGCCCGGACGGCAGACCCGACCTGCGGGGATGGCCGTCGCTGGCGATCCTCGGGCTGGGGGCGGTAGGGACGGTGGCCAGCCTGGTGTTCCGCGGCGATGCCGCCGCGGTGCGGGCGATCTGCCGGGTTGTGGTGGCCGACGGCCTCAACCGCGACCTCTGCTTCGGGGCGATCGGGATGATCGACCAGCCGCTGGCGGCCGCGCTCGAGGCGGTAGCCGTCAGGTTCCCGCTGTACTGGTGGTTCCTGGCGCTGCTGCCGCTGGCGCTGCTGCCGGTGCTGACCAGCCCGTGGCTGCGGCACCACTGGCAGTGGTTCGCGGCGACCGTCGTCGCGGTGGCCCCGCTGTACGTGATCGCCGAGGACTACGGACGCTGGGCGCACCTTCTCGTGATGGCACCCGCCCTGGCCATCATGGCCGGCGACCTGCGCGATGTCGCGTCGCGGTGGTGGACCGGCTGGCTGGCAGTGCCCTGGGTGACCCTGTGGGGGCTTCCGCACTGGCTGTTCCCCGACGACGCCTGGCCGTGGCACAGCTTCCTGGCCGGTCTGCTGGAGACGGTGTTCGGCGGACCGGCCGGCTGAGCCGGCCCCGACCAGGCAGTGCCGCGTCCATACTGGGACGGTGACAGCCCACCACCCCGACCGCCCGGCGGCGCCGCTGCGCAAGGTGATCCTGATCCCCGACTCGTTCAAGGGGACGCTGAGCTCCACCGAGCTCTGCGGCGCCATGGCCGAGGTGCTCACCCGCCACCACCCGGGCGCCGAGGTCGTCGCGCTGCCGGTGGCCGACGGCGGCGAGGGCAGCGTGGACGCGTTCCTGGCGGCGGTCGGGGGTGAACGGGTGCCGGTGCAGGTCACCGGGCCGTTTCCCGGCGAGCCGGTCGACGCCTTCTACGGCCGGCTGGACGCCGACACCGCGGTGGTCGAGATGGCGGCCGCGGCAGGCCTGCCACTGGCCGAGGGACGGCTGGCGCCGGACCTGACCACCACCTATGGGGGCGGCGAACTGATCGTCGCGGCCGCCCGCGCGGGCGCCCGCCGGCTGGTGATCGGGGCCGGCGGCTCGGCGACCAACGACCTGGGG
>JAEZGC010000009.1 GCA_023437345.1 Actinomycetes bacterium | reverse complement strand
GGCCAGCACTGGCCGACCAGGCCGCGGGCGGCCTCGGCCAGCCGTGACTCGGAGTACTCCCGGCGCCGTGCTGAGGTCACCATCGTGGTCACCAGAGCGCGCAGTCCGGCGTCCAGCACCACGAGGGAATCGGGCAGCGTCAGGGTAGCCGCGAGGTCCGCCGTGGTACGGGCCAGAGAGGTCACCGGGCGCCCGTCCTGGTCGACCGCTGTGTGGTGGGCGGGGAGAGGTCGGCGGTGGACCACGAGATCCGGGCTGGAGCGCCGACCGCCGTGCCCGGCGACGGTCAGCTCGACGGGGCCGGCATGCCAGGCCCGCAACCCGGGGGAGGGCAGGCCCCACGCGAGGGCCCCGCTGGCGTGGCTGAGCACGGACCCGGGCTGCGTGAGGGCCGCCGCCTCGGCGCGGAGCAGATGCTGCTGGGCGGGGTCGGACGGCCAGACCGCGCTCGCCAGGTAGACCCCGTGGTGGAGCCGAAGCAGCTGTCCAGCCGCGACCTGCGTGCGCAGCATCGGAAGGGTCACGCCGAGGGCCAATAGCTGCGCTCGCGGGGTGGGCCGCTGCGGCAGCGGCCAGGGTCGGGCGGACTTCACCTGCCCACGGTGGCCCCCGGCCTGCGCCGTGTCGAGGCGCTGCGGCCCCGGCTGTGGATAACCACCCATCTCGGGCGCCGAAAGTGCGGCTATGGGCCGCGTGCTGGCGACCGCGACCGGCTTCGGGCGACGAAAGTGTGGTTCTGGAAGCCCAGGCGGGGGCCATAACCGCACTTTCGTCGCCGTCCGTGGGAGGCGGCGACGAGACGCCGCTGAGAACCGCACTCTGGTCGCCGGTCCGGCTGGCGTGCGGACACGGCGTCTGGGTCCGGCCCCGATCAGGCCTCGGTGCGGGACTTCCGCTCCAGGGCGATGAAGACGTCTTCGAGGCTGGCGCCATTGCCGAGCGCCGACCGCAACTCGGTAGGGCTGCCGAGCGCCATCAACCGGCCCGAGTGGATGAACGCCAGCCGATTGCAGTGCGTCGCCTCGTCCATGTAGTGGGTGGTCACGAACAGCGTCACGCCGGACGCGGCAAGCTCGTACAGCAGGTCCCAGAACTGTCGCCTCGCCACCGGGTCGACTCCCGAGGTGGGCTCGTCGAGGAAGAGCAGTTCGGGGGAGTGGATGGTCGCCGTGCCGAGCGCGAGGCGTTGCCGCCACCCGACCGACAGGTTGCGGGTCAACTCGTCCTCGCGGCCCTCAAGCCCGGCCATCGTCACTATGTAGGCCCGCCGTTCAGCGAACTCCTGCGGCGACAGGTCGTACACCGACGCGTAGAAGCGCAGGTTCTCGGCCACCGTCAGGTCCTCGAACAGCGAGAACTTCTGCGACATGTAGCCGATCCGCGGCCGCACCCGCTCGGGGTGGACGGCGATGTCCTCGCCCAGCACCCACGCCCGGCCCCCGGTCGGGGAGAGGCTGCCGGTCAGCACCCTGATCGTCGTCGTCTTGCCCGACCCGTTGGGCCCGAGGAAGCCGAACACCTCCCCGCGCGGCACGTCGACGTCGATGCCGTCCACAGCGGTGAATCGGCCGAACCGGCGGACCAGCCCCCGGACACAGATGGCAGCGTCGGGGACGGGCGGGGCGGCATCAGGGTGCATCACGGCTCCTACTCGGTGAGGCGGCGGCGGGTGGCCAGCACCGCCCAGCCGAAGATCACGACAGCGAAGCCGGCCAGCGCCAGCAGCGGCACGGCGAGGTCGGCCAGCCCGCTGTCCTTCAGGAAGGACGCCCGCATCACAGTCAGCGCGTGGGTCAGCGGCAGCAGCGCCGACAGCGGCTTGATGACGTCGGGCATCGACTCCACAGGGAAGATGAACCCCGACAGCACCATCATCGGCAGCATCACGAACAGCACGGTCTGGATCGCCTGCGCGCGGGTGCGCGAGATCAGCGAGATCAGCAGCCCGAGCCCGATCGAGACCAGCAGGAACAGCCCCAGCCCCAGGGCGGCGATCCACGGGTTGCCCTGGAACGGGACGCCGAACCAGCCCATCCCCGCCACCAGCACGATCCCCATCTGCACCAGCGCGAGGAAGGCGTACGGCGCCACCTTGCCGATGATGTACTCACCGGGCCGGATCGGGGTGACGAACAGCTGCTCGAGCGTGCCGGACTCGCGTTCCCGCACCACCGCCTGCGACATGACAGCACCGAGCGAGATCATCACTATCGCCGCGATCAGCCCGGGGATCATCGTGTTGATCGGGGCGAGCGTCGGGTTGTACTGCACCCGGATCCGGGCGTCGATCCCCGGCGCGGTCACCCCGGCCGGCAGCCCCACCCGCTCGGCGTTAGCCCTGAGCACCACCTGGGCGGCGTAGCCGGTGGCGATCGACGAGATCTGCGAGTCGGAGCCGTCCACCACGATCCCGATGCCGGCGGTGCGCCCCTCCAGCAGCGCCGTCTGGGTGCCCTCGGGGATGACTACTGCAGCCTTCACCGAGCCGCCGTCCAGCAGCGGCTGCAGCTCGGCCTCGCTGGCCGGACGGACGGTGACCCGGAAGTAGCCGGACGCCTCGAACTGGTCCGACAGCGCCCGCGACACCGCCGACCGGTCCAGGTCGACCACCGCGGTCGCGATCGAGCGGACGTCCACCGCTACTACATAGCCGAACATCAGCAGCTGCAGGACCGGCATCAGCATGAGCAGCCGCAGCAGCAGCGGGTCGCGCCGCAACTGCCGGAACTCCTTCCAGATCAGCGTCCGGATGCGGCGGGGGTTCATGCCGCCCGCCGTCGGTACAGGACGGACGCGACCACCAGAGCGATCACCGCATACCCGGCGAGCGCGGCGAACTGGGGCCACAGCTCGTCCCAGCCGGTCGCCTTGAGGAAGACCCCGCGGGAGATCTCGACCATGTAGCGGGCCGGGAAGACCATGCTCAGCCACTGCAGCACGGTGGGGATCTGGTCCAGCGCGAACACGAAGCCCGACAGCAGGAAGGACGGCAGGAAGGCCACCATCAGCGCGAGGATGTTCGCCACGTCCATCGACGGTGCGACTGCCGAGATGACCAACCCCATCCCCAGGCAGCAGAACACGAACAGCGCCGCCCCGGCGGCCAGCAGCAGCGGGTCGCCGCGCAGCGGAACCCCGAACAGCCCGGTCGCGACCGCCGAGATCGCCACCACCTCGAGGAAGGCCAGCAGCGTCCAGGGCAGCAGCTTGCCGACCATCAGTTCCGGCATCCGGATCGGGCTGACGGCCAACTGGTCGGCGGTGCCCAGATCCCGCTCACGGACCAGGCTCACCGCGGTCTGCTGGACGGTGACGATGGCGATGATCACCACCATCAGGCCGGGGATGAGGTAGACGGCTGAGCGTCGCTCCGGGTTGTACCAGGTGCGGACGCGTGGCTCCAGGGCTCCGGCAGACCCGAGGTCGTAGCCCTGCGCGTCGGCCCACGCCACGGTCAGCCGCTGCCCGGCCAGCAGGTTGAGCGCGGTGGTGTACGCCTGCGCGACGCGGGCCGAGTTCGGCTCGGTGCCGTCGATCAGCACCGCCACGTCGGCGGGGGTGCCGGCGGCCAGCGCGCGTCCGAAGCCGGCCGGCACTATCACTCCCATCCGGGCGGTGTTGGCCGAGAACGCCTGCTCGACGGCGCCGACCGCGTCCGCCCGCTGCACCACCGAGAAGAACGGCGAGCCCTCGTAGTGGCGCAGGTACTCCCGGCTGGCGGGGGTGCGGTCGTTGTCGACCACCACGGTCGGCACGTGGCTGACGTCGAAGCTGATGGCGTAGCCGAACAGGAGCATCATGGCGACCGGCAACAGCAGCACCATGATGAGCGAGCGGGGGTCGCGGCCGAGGTGCCGGAACTCCTTCGCGGTGACCGCGGCGATCCGGTCGAGGGCGTTCATGCCGCCGCCCGGCCGGCGAGATGGGTGAACACGGTCTCCATGTCGGTGTCGATGACGGCCGCCTGCGCGTCGATGCCGGACGCGGCCAGGTGCGCGGTGACCTGGCTCGGCGCGTCGGCGCCGGCGGCGTCCACAAGAACCCGGACGGTGTCGCCCAGCAGGTGGGCGTCCAGCACTCCCTCGGCGCCGGCCAGCGCCGCCAGCACCGACCGAGGGTTCGTGCCGGTGACCTCGAGCAGGACGCCCGGGACCGCGGCCGCCAGTTCGGCGGGCGTGCCGGTGCTGGTGATCCGGCCCTGGCTGATGAACCCGATGTGCGAGCAGCGCGCGGCCTCGTCCATATAGGGGGTGGAGACGACGACGGTGCGTCCCTCGGCGTGGACGTGGGCGAGGATCTCCCAGAACTCCCGCCGCGAGACCGGGTCGACGCCGGTGGTGGGTTCGTCCAGCAGCAGCAGGTCGGGGTCGTGCATCAGGGTGCTGGCGAGCATCAGCTTCTGCTTCATGCCGCCGGACAGGTTGCGCGCCTGCCGGCCGGTGAACGCCGCCAGGCCCATCCGCTCGAGCAGGTCGGCGGCGCGCTCCCGGCGTCTCGGCCTGGGAACGCCGCGCACCCGGGCGAAGAACTCGAGGTTCTCGGCGACGCTCAGGTCGGGGTACATCGAGAACCGCTGCGCCATGTAGCCGATCCGGGCGGTCAGGTCGGGCGTCGCGCGGCTGACCGGGTGGCCGAAGACTGTGGCCTCGCCGTCGGTCGGGGTGAGGACGGTGGCCAGCATCCGCAGCAGCGTCGACTTGCCGGCGCCGTCCGGGCCGAGCAGGCCGAACACGGAGCCGGTCGCGATCGTCAGGTCGATCCCGTCCACCGCCCGGATCGGCCCGAAGTCGCGCCGCAACCCGGTCAGGGTGAGCGCGGCAGCCGCCTCAGCGGTCATTCGAACACCACGTCGACCGGCATCCCGGCCCGCACCACGTCGGGCTGGGAGACGGCGATCCGCACCTCGAAGACGAGGGTGGCGCGCTGCTCCTCGGTCTGGACGGTGCTCGGGGTGAACTCGGCGGCCGCCGCGATGAAGCTGACCCGGCCCCGGGTGGGATCGCCGGAGCCGGTGCTCAGGCTGACCGGCTGGCCTACCTTGACCTCGCCGATCCGTGGTTCAGGTACGAAGACCCTCACGAACACGTCGGTGGGGTCGACAAGGGTGGCGAGGGCGCGTCCGGGTGCCGCGTTCTGGCCCTCGGCGGCGGTCAGGCTGACCACCAGCCCGTCCCGGGGGGCGGTGACCGAGGTGTACTCCAGTTGCAGCTTGGCCAGCGCGACGGCGGCTTCGGCCTGCGCCTTGCGGGCCTTGGCGGCGGTCACGTCGGCCTTGGTGGCGTCCTTGTCGTCCTCGGCGTTGGTGATGGCTGCCGCGGCGGCCTTCACCCCCTGCTCGGCCTGCGTGACCTGCAGTTCGAGGGCGGCCCGGTCGAGGGCGGCGATCTCGGTTCCCGCCGTGACGGTGTCGCCCTCGGCGACGGCGACGGACGCGATCCGTCCGGCCAGCGCGGGAGCGATCTGGTACTCGCGGGACTCGGCGGTGCCGCTGGCCCGCAGCGAGGTGTCGACCTGCCCGGTCTGGGTCGCCGACCACCACCAGAAGCCGCCGCCGCCGGCCAGCAGCAGCACGACCAGCACGATCACCGGGACCGGAGGACGCTTGTGGGTGGCCATGGTGTTCTCTCTTCCTCAGGCGCCGGCCGGGACCCGGCGGCAGGGCTCGATGGTGACGGTGACGGGGACGCCGGCCGGCAGGGCGGCGTCGGTGGTGACCTCGACGGCGAAGGCGCGGGTGAGGTGCACCTCGTCGGTGGCGTGGTCGCTGGGCGGGTACTCGGCGGTGACGGCGATCCTGGTCACCCGCGCGGTCGCCGGTTCGGCGGCCCAGTCGGTGTGGACGGCTGCCGCGTGCCCTACGCAGGTGGCGGCGGCCTGGTCGGGGGACAGCCAGGTTGTGACCCGGGACGGGCCCGCCGTCCGGATCACCGCGACCGTGGCGCCGGGCGCGAGCTGCGACCCGGCCGGAGCGGCCCACACCACGGTCCCTGCGGCGGGGGCGGTGAGGACGGTCTGCGCCAGCCGGGTCTCGGCCAGCGCGACCGGGACTGTGGAGGTGTCGGCGGCGACCCGGGCGAGCCGGCGGATCCGGGTGAGCTCGGCCCTTGCGTCGCGCAGGTCGGCGGCGGCCTCGTCCAGGTCGGCGAGGCCGTCGGTGGCCTTCGAGATTCCCTCGGTCAGCTTCTTCAGCCCGGCCCTGGCCTGTTTGAGGCCCTTGTCGAGCTTTTTCAGCCCGGCGTCGAGCTTCTTCAGGCCGGCGTTGACCTCGGCGAGGTTGCGGGCGATCTCGGCCAGAGCCGCCTCGAGCTGGGGTCGGGCGGGGGAGTCGGGCGGCAGGCCGGCGAGGGTGGCCTGGACCTCGGCGCGGCGCTGCCGCAGCGCTGCCCGGCCGGCGGCGGCCTGGGCGCGCTTCGCCTTCAGGTCGGCGCGGGTGTCGGTGAGCTTGCTGATCGCGTCCTTCACCTCGCGGCGCTTCTGCTTCAACTCGGCCAGCAGGTCGACCACCTCGGCCCGCTTGTCGGCCACCTCCGCCTGGGCGTCCTCGGCGTCGGACAGCCGGGCGTCCAGCACGCCGACCTGGGCCTTCGCCACCCGGGCGTCAGCCTCGGCGGCGGCCAGCGTGGCGCGCAGCAGGCGGTCGTCGAGGGCGGCCACCTGGTGTCCGGCGGCGACGGTGTCGCCCTCCCGGATGTCGACGGTGGCGAGGGTGGCGAACGAGGGCGGCGCCTGGGCGGCGGGCATCGGCGGTGCAGCGTCCGGGGTCGCCGCGAGGGCGAAGCCGGCGTCCAGGTTGACTGCCGGCCACGCGACCTGGGGGGCGGTGAC
>JAEZGC010000005.1 GCA_023437345.1 Actinomycetes bacterium | reverse complement strand
GGTCAGGCCCGACTTGGAGTTGATCTCGATGATGTCGAACCAGGCCTGTGGCCGGGCGGCGTGCTGGGCCGCCATCACCGGGGCTATCGCCCTGACGCACAGGAAGTAGCCGCGGTAGTTGACGTTGGTGACCAGGTCGAAGTCGGCGACCGGCTGGGTGAACACCGACTCGGCCCTCAACACGCCCGCGTTGGAGATGAACACGTCGACGCCGCCGTAGATCCCGACCGCCTCGGCGACCGCGCCCAGGCAGGACTGCTCGTCGGAGACGTCGATCCGCACCGCCGCCGCGCGCCCGGCGCCGTACTGCTCGCACATCGCCTCGGCGTTGCGCTGCGCGCCGTCCAGGTTGAGGTCGGCCAGCACCAACGAGGCGCCCTGGGTGATGAGCTCCTGGGCGATCCCGAGGCCGAAGCCCTGGGCGGCGCCGGTGATCATCACCACCTTGCCGTCCAGCCGGCCTGACGCCGTCGAGGCGGCGACCGCCTTGCGGTAGGCCTCAGCCTCCCAGTTCTCGATGAACCCGCGCTCGGCGTCGTCGAGGACGCGGACCCGTCCGATCCGGTCCGCGTCGCGGGCGACCCGCAGCGCGTCGGTGAAGGTGGCCAGCGCGTTCTGCGCCGCGGCCAGGTCGCGGCCGGCGCCGAAGGCGACCAGGCCCGGCACGACCACCACCACCGGGTCTTTGCCGTGGGCGCTGCGGTAGGCGGTGACCGCCTCAGTGACGGCCGCGGCCGGGTCGGGCGAGCCCGCCGGCACCACGGCGGGGAAGGAGCCGGCGTAGACGATCTGGTCTGGGATCAGCGGGCCGCCGGTGAGGATCGCGTCGCCGGCCGGCGACACGGTGACCGCGCGGACCAGGTCGCCGGCGTCGGAGGTGACCACCGGCAGGCCGGCGTCGCCGGCCAGCAGACCGCGCAGCGTCGGGGCGACCGCGTTGCGCACCCTCGCGAGTTCGGCCTCGTCAAGGGCGGGGGGTTCGGGAGTCGCCACCGCGTCGATGGCGGCGCGGATCGCGCCGGTCACCCGCTCGGTGCGTTCGGTGATCTCGGCCGCGGAGTCGCCGGCGATGATGATGCCGTGGTTGCGCAGCAGCGTGATGCCCGGCGCGGGACGCCCGGTGCGCTCGGTGTACGCAGTCCGCGCGGCGGCCACGCCACGGGCCAGCGGCACGCCCGGGTCGATGTAGGGAACCAGCACCGCGTCGTCGCCCAGCAGTTCGGCGGCCAGTTCGGTGGCGTCGGCGTTGCAGGTCAGCGCGTTGGCGACCAGCGGGTGGGAGTGCAGCACGAGGGCTTCGGGCAGCAACGCGTGGAACAGGATCTCGACGCTCGGCCGGCGGCCCTTGACGTCGCGGACCTGCGCCCTGGCTGCCGCCGCCCGCACCGGGTCGCCGTCCACCGGCTCGTCGGAGTGCAGCGCGTCCAGCAGGACGTCGATCCGCAACGGCACCAGGTCGTCGGCGGCCAGCGTCGCCAGCGGCACCCCGCTCGGCTTGATGTAGAGCATCCCGTCCAGCTTCACCGAGGCGTTGCCGCCGCCGGCGCGGGAGTACTCAGGGTCGCGGCCGTAGGCGTTGGCGACCTCGATCAGTTCCTTGGTCAGATCCACCATCACTTGGCTCCCCGGATCAGGTCGGCGCCCAGCGCCACGAGTTCAGCCTTGCGCGCCGCCGGGTCGTCGCCGGTCAGGTTGCCGGCCGCGTCCACGTAGCCGGGCCGGCCGGCGGCGACAAGGTGCTGGTGGGCGGCCACCACGCAGGTGGCCTCCCAGAACGCGGCCCTGGCGGCGTCCGGCAGCGGGCCGTCCACGCACGCCGGGTCGTACGGGATCCGGTCGGCGGTGTTGTGCTCGGTGCCGCCAATCACGATGATCCCGGCCCCGGTCAGCGCGGCCACGTACTCCTCGACTATCGCTGTGGCGTTGCGGATCGGGATCAGCTCCGCGGCGTACACCTTGCGCGCCAGCAGCTCCTGCGCGAGCTGTGCCGGCGGGTACTCGAACGGGCTGAGCTGCTTCGCGCCGTCGGCGAGGATCGGGAAGGTGGGGATGCCGCCGCTGTCGAGCACGTAGGCGTAGGCGTCGGCGAAGCTCAACGGAACCTCGGGGACGAAGCCGGCGGTGCCGACCTTGAGCAGGCGGGACCGCAGCTCACCCTGCAGCGCGACCGGGTTGTCGATGTCGACCCCGGAGGGTGAGCCGTACGCGCCGGCCAGGACGGCGGCCCGCCGGTCGGCCGGCAGGTGGGCGAGCGCCTCCTGGAAGGCGCGGGCGATGTGGCGTTCCTGCAGCGACACCCACTCCACCGGGACGTCGGTGCGGGCGGCGACGTCGGCAGCCACCGAGTCGGCGGTCAGCCCGGTGTCCAGCCCGTTCGCTGCGAAGTGGGCGGCCAGCTGGGAGACCATGGCGGCGGCCCGGCGGTCGTTGTCGGCCCGGATCGCGGCAGCGGTGGCCGCGGCCCTCGAGGACCTGGCGCGGAACGGGCTGATCCCCTTGCCGCAGAAGTAGACCCGGCCGGGGTTGGCCGGATCGTTGACCAGGACGCCGGCGTCGGCCAGGGCGGGGTCGAGGGTGATGAACTCCAGCCCGAAGAGGGCCACGATGCCGGCCGCGGCGGCCCGTTCGGCGAACCGGGCGTAGACCTGCTGGTCGTAGAAGTTGGAGATCCCGATAGCCCTGACGCCCTGGGCGACTGCCTGCTCGATGGCGTCGTCCACGGTGGTGAAGGCTGAGAAGTTCGGGGGGAAGTGGACGTGGGTGTTGACGACCGGGAAGCCGTCCACCGCCGGGCTGTCACTCATCTGCTCCACCTGATTTGTTGTAACGATTCAACACCCTATCCACCTCTACCTTGCCACCGAACGCTCGGCGTCGTCCCAGAGCATCGGCCCAATCCCGAACCCGCCTGGGCTGTACTGCTCGAGCTCGGAGGACTCCCGCGCCACCTCACGAAGCCGGGTCAGGTCGCCGGAGAGCGCCCCCATCGCCCGGGCCTGGACGAGCAGGTTGCCCAGTGCGGTCCCCTCGGCAGGGCCGACGACGACCGGCAGGCCGGTGGCGTCGGCGGTCAGCTGGCACAGGAACCGGTTGCGCGACCCGCCGCCGACTATGTGGACCACCCGCACCTCGCGGCCGGCCAGGCGGCAGGCATTGCGAATGGTGCGACGGTAGGCCAGTGCCAGCGAGTCGAGGATGCACCGGGCAACCTCTGCCGGGGACTCCCCCAGCGTCCGCCCGCCCTCGGCGGCGATGGATCGCAGCCGGGCCGGCATGTCGCCCGGTGGCAGCAGCCGCTCGTCGTCGATGTCGACAACACAGGCCAGTCCGGGCTGCCTGGCCGCCTCGGCGAGCAGGTCGGGGAGTTCGATAGCCAGGCCGCGCTCGCGCCAGGTGCGCACCGACTCGCTCAGCACCCACAGCCCCATCACGTTCTTCAGGTAGCGGACGGTGCCGTCCACCCCGAGTTCGTTGGTGAAGTCGGCCCGCCGGCTGTCCTCGGTGAGCACCGGCTCCGGCAGCTCAAGGCCGACCAGCGACCAGGTCCCCGAGGAGATGAACGCGAAGTCGCTGCCCACCGCCGGGATCGCGGCAACCGCCGAGGCAGTGTCGTGCGAGCCCACTGCGACTACCGGCGTGATGGCGTCCAGCACGTCAGTGCCGGTGTCGGCAAGGACGGTCCCCGGCTCGATCAGCTCGGGCAGGATGCGGTCCACCGGGATCCCGTGGACGGCGCTGAGGTGCTGCCCGACCTCCTGCGACCAGCGCCGGGCGCCGACGTCGAGCAGCCCGGTGGTGGAGGCGATGGTGACCTCCGCCGCGCCGCGGCCGGTGAGCCAGTAGCCGAACAGGTCCGGCAGCAGCAGGATGCGGGCGACATCGTCCCAGCCGCGGTCTGCGACGAGCTGGAAGATGGTGTTGAACTGCATCACCTGCAGGCCGGCATTGGCGTAGAGCCGCTCGGCGGGGAAGCCGGCGAAGAACGCCTCCGGGACGCCGTTGGTGCGGGCGTCGCGGTAGTTGAAGGGGGGCTCGAGCAGCGTGCCTGCCGCGTCCAGCCGGCCGTAGTCGACCCCCCAGGTGTCCACGCCGACGCTGGCCAGCCCACCGCTGCGCCGCAGCGCGGCGTTGAGCCCGTCGGTGATGTGACCGAACAGCGCGTCGGCGTCCCAGCGGATCGAGTCGCCGTAGGGCAGCGGGCCGTTGGCGAACCTGGCGACTTCCTCGAGGTGGAACCGTCCGTCAGCCAGGGTGCCGAGGATCACCCGGCCACTGGACGCCCCGAGGTCGGCGGCGGCGAAGGCGGTGGCGGTCATCGGAGGGTGTGCCGGCGACTGGCGGTGGGGCAAACGGTGGGCATATCGCTTCCTCGCGTATGAATCGTTTCAACCGATCGTAGGTGGCCCCCTTCCCCCTGTCAAGGGGCGAGGCGACCGGCGCCTGCCGGACCGTCCAGGCGTTACGTGGTGGCCCGATTATCACAATCGGATCACGCGACTGGCGCAACCGGCAAACTGCTGTCTAGGATACAGAAATCGATTTCTGCTCGGAGGCAATGGTGCTGCTGAATATTGACCCCCTGCTGACCGGCCGCATGCTGCTGGCCCTCGACGAGATGGGGCACGGGAACGCGGTGGTCATCGCTGACGCCCACTTCACAGCTGCGGCGCTCGCGAAGAAGCACCTGATCGACCTGCCCGGGCTGAGCTCGCCGCGGGTCCTCGCCGCCGTCAGGTCGGTGCTGGTGCCCGACACCTACGGGCCCACGCTGGACCTGATGGAGTGCCCCGACGGCGTGCAGCCGGTCCAGGAAGAGCTCATCGAGGCAGCCCGCCTGGACGGCGAGCCGTATCGGATGATCGAGCGGTTCGCGTTCTACGACCTCGCTGCGCAGGCCGAGCTGGTCATCCGCACCGGAGAGACCCGGATCTTCGGCAACGCCATCTTCCGCAAGGGCGTGACCCCGGTGGTGGGCGCATGAGCGTCGCCGCAGAACCTGGCACCGTCCGCCTCGACCGCGATCCGGACCTGCTGCTGCAGGTGGAGGGGGTCAGCAAGAGCTTCCCCGGCGTGAAGGCCCTGGAAGGCATGCGCCTCGACCTGCGCAAGGGAGAGGTGCTCGGCCTGGTCGGGGAGAACGGCGCCGGCAAGTCCACCCTGATGAAGCTGCTCACCGGCATCTACACCAAGGAGGAGGGCGAGTTCTGGATCAACGGCGAGCCGCTCACCGCCAGCACGCCCAAGGAGGCGCAGGAGGCCGGGCTGTCGATCATCCACCAGGAGCTCAACCTCGTCCCGCACCTCACCGTCGCGGAGAACATCTGGCTCGGGCGGGAACCGCTCAGCGCCGGCTTCTTCACCCGACCGGGCGCCCAGGTCCGCCAAACCAGGGAGCTGCTGCAGCGCCTCGAGCTGAACCTCGACCCGAAGGCCCTGGTGTCCAGCCTCACCGTGGCCAAGCAGCAGATGGTGGAGATCGCGAAGGCCCTGTCCTTCGACTCCACGAAGGTCCTCATCATGGACGAGCCGACGGCCGCGCTCAACGACGCTGAGGTCGACCAGCTGCACGAGCTGATCCGGCGCTTCATCACGCCGTCCACCGGTGTCGTCTACATCTCCCACCGGATGGCCGAGCTCAAGCGGATCGCCGACCGGATCACCGTGATCCGCGACGGCCACTACATCGACACCATGCCGATGGCCGACACCAGCCTCGACGAGGTCATCTCGAAGATGGTCGGCCGGGCCATCAACACCAACGCCCGCCCCGAGAACGTCAGGGACGACCGGCCGGCGGTGCTGAGCGTGTCGGGCCTGGCCACGAAGGCGCTGCTGAAGGACGTCAGCTTCGACCTGCACAAGGGCGAGATCCTCGGCTTCGCGGGCCTGATGGGCGCCGGACGGACCGAGGTCGCCCGTGCCCTGGTCGGGGCCGACCCGATCACCGCCGGCGAGGTCAGGCTGAACGGCGACAAGGTGACCATCCACTCCCCCGCGCAGGCCGCCGGGCTCGGGATCAGCTACCTGTCCGAGGACCGCAAGCGGCTCGGCCTGATGATCCCGCTGTCAGTGGCCCACAATGTCGCGATCAGCTCGATGGGCGAGAAGTTCTCCCGCGCGGGCTTCGTCCGCGAGAAGGCCATCCGCGAAGCGGCGGAGGCCTCGCGCAAGCAGCTCAGCATCAAGACGCCGTCGGTGAACCAGCTCGTGAAGTACCTCTCCGGCGGGAACCAGCAGAAGACGATCATTGCGCGCTGGCTGGTCAAGGACTGCGACATCCTGATCTTCGACGAGCCCACCCGCGGCATCGACGTCGGGGCGAAGGAAGAGATCTACCAGCTGCTCAACCGGCTGGCCGAGCAGGGCAAGTCGATCATCATGATCTCCTCCGAGCTGCCCGAAGTGCTGCGGATGTCGCACCGGATCGTGGTCATGGCCGACGGCCGGGTCACCGGGATCCTCCCCACCAATGACGCAAGCCAGGAGGCGATCATGCGCCTGGCCACCCACCGCGACGATGTGATCGTCCCCGCAACCGAGAAAGCAGAGATCTGATGTCGACCGACACCGCCGCGACCGAGAAGGCCCCGAAGCTCACCACGGGGATCTCCTGGCGCGAACGCGTCCAGCAGCTGATGGCGCTGGCCGGCCTCGTCCTCATCTTCCTGGTGTTCTCGATCGCCAGCCCTGACATCTTCCCGCAGTACTCAAACGTCACGACGATCCTGTTCTCGACCACCGTGGTGGGTCTGCTCTCCCTGGCCGCCACGCTGGTGATCATCACCAGCGGCATCGACCTGTCGGTGGGTACCGCCATGACGCTGTCCGCGGTGATGTCGGCGACGTTCATAGTCAACTGGGGGATCCCGGTGTGGCTGGGGATCATCCTGACGATCCTGTTCGGGGGCCTGGTCGGCCTGGTCAACGGGATCAACGTGGCAGTCCTGCGGCTGCCGCCGTTCATCGCGACCCTGGCCATGATGCTGGTCGCCCAGGGCCTCGCCCTGGTGATCTCGGACGCCCGCCCGATCTACTTCGACACCACCCTGCACGCCGGCTACATCTGGCTCTCGACCGGCAACATCATCCCCGGCACCCGGTTCCCCAACGCGGTGCTGGTCCTCGCCCTGGCAGCGCTGGTCGCCTACGTCCTGCTCAACAAGACCCTGCTGGGGCGCTACGACATCTCGATCGGCAGCAACGAGGAGGCCACCGCGCTGTCGGGCATCAACACCCGCAAGTGGCTGGTCGTGATCTACGCAGTCGCCGGCCTGTTCGTCGGCCTGGCCGCGATCATGATCTCCGCGCGGCTCGGTTCGGCGCAGCCCGCGACCGGGGCCGGCTACGAGCTCCAGGCGATCGCCGCGGTCGTGATCGGCGGCACCTCCCTGTCGGGCGGCAAGGGCACCATCGTCGGCACGATCATCGGGGCGCTGATCATCTCGGTGATCAACAACGGCCTGCAGATCCTCTCGGTGCGCCAGGAGTGGCAGAGCGTCATCCTCGGCCTGGTCATCCTCGTCGTCGTCTTCATCGACCAGTTGCGGGCCCGGCGCGCCGCAACCACCTGACCACCCCACCCAAGAACTCCCGCAACAACCCAACGAAGGAGAATCAGATGCGGAAGATTTCAATGGGGCTCGTCGCGCTCGGCGCGGCAGCCTCGCTGGCCCTGGCGGCCTGCGCCTCTCCGACCCCGACAGCGGCCCCCGGCGGCAGCGCCTCCGGCGAGCCGACCTCGGGCGAGAAGCCGTACATCGCCATCGTCTCCAAGGGCTTCCAGCACCAGTTCTGGCAGGCCGTGAAGCAGGGTGCGGAGCAGCAAGCCGAGAAGGACGGCGTCACGATCACCTTCGAGGGCCCCGCCACCGAGTCCGAGGTCGAGGCGCAGATGAACATGCTGACCGCGGCCCTGGCGAAGAAGCCTGCCGCGCTCGGTTTCGCCGCGCTGGACAGCAAGGCCGCCGCGCCGGTGCTCCAGCAGTTCAAGGACGCCAACATCCCGGTCGTCGCCTTCGACTCCGGCGTTGACTCCGACATCCCGGTCTCCACCGCTGCCACCGACAACAAGGCCGCCGCTGCCGAGGCCGCGAAGCACATGTGTGAGCTCACCGGTGGCTCCGGCACCGTCGGCGTCATGGTCCACGACCAGACCTCGCGGACCGGCCAGGACCGTCGCGACGGCTTCCTCGAGGGCATGAAGGCCACCTGCCCCGACGTCAATGTGCTCGAGCCCCAGTACGGCAAGGGTGACCCGAACCTGAGCGCCGACATCGCGTCGTCGATCATCGAGGCGAACAAGGACCTCAAGGGCATCTTCCTTGCCAACGAGGGCACCGCCATCGGCGGCATCAAGGCCACCCAGCAGAAGGGCATGGCGGGCAAGATCGTCCTGATCGGCTTCGACTCCGGCACCGACCAGATCAACGCGATCAACGACGGCACGATGGCCGGCGCCATCACCCAGAACCCGGTCGGCATCGGCGAGCAGGTCGTCGCCGCCGCCGTGAAGACCCTGAACGGCGAAACCGTTCCCAAGGTCATCGACACCGGCTTCTACTGGTACGACAAGACCAACATCAACGACGAGAAGATCCAGGCGGTCCTCTACAAGTAGTCGCTGGTTGCGGTAGGTCCCTGGTGGGGGCGGTCTGAACGCCGGACCGCCCCCACTTCCCTTTCTCGAAGAGGAACTCCATGCTCATCGCTCACGACCTGGGCACCACGGGCAACAAGGCGTCGCTCCACGCCGCCGACGGCCGGATGATCGCCAGCGCGACATCGTCCTACGACACTCGCTATGCCGCCGACACCACGAGCGAGCAGGACCCGCGGGACTGGTGGCGCGCTGTGGTGGAGACGACCCGGGAGCTCCTCGCGACGACTGCGACACCGCCCCGGCAGGTGGACGGCATCTGCGTCTCGGGCCAGATGATGGGGCTGGTCATGCTCGACGCCACCGGCACGCCGGTGCGGCCCGCGATGATCTGGTCCGACCAACGGGCCTCGATCGAAGCGGCGCGACTGGCAGCCACGGTGGGTGACGACACCGCCTACCGGGTGACCGGGCACCGGCTCGCCGCCACCTATCCGTTGCCCAAGCTCATGTGGGTGCGCGAACACGAGCCCGCCGCCTACGAGGCCACGGCGGCGGTCTGCGTAGCCAAGGACTATGTGAACCTGCGGCTCACCGGAACCCTGGTCACTGACCATTCCGACGCCTCGTCCACAGACGCCTACGACCTGACGTCCGGCAACTGGTCGCCCATGCTGCTGGACGCAGCTGAGGTCCCGGCCGGCCTGTGGCCCGAGATCGTCGAGTCGACCACGGTGATCGGGACGCTCACGGCGCAGGCGGCGACGGAGCTCGGCCTGCGACCCGGCACCCGCGTCGTCGCCGGCGGCGGCGACGGGCCGATGGCCTCGGTCGGGGCCGGCTGCGTAGCCCCGGACTCCCCCGGCTACGTGTGCCTGGGCACCTCGGCGTGGTACGCCACCACCTCGGCTGCACCGGTGCTCGACCCGGAGCGCCGCTCGTTCAGCTTCCGCCACGTGGTGCCCGGCCGGTTCGGAGCCTTCGCCACCACCCAGACCGGCGCCGGCTCCCTGCAGTGGTCGGCCGAGGCGCTCGGCGAGCAACCCGTGGAAGTGGGCGACCTGGTGGCCGCCGCGGCGGACGCGGTCGCCGCCGACGAGGGACTGTTCTTCCTGCCGTACCTGACCGGGGAACGGTCCCCGTGGTGGGATCCGGACGCCTCCGGGGTGTTCCTCGGGCTGCGAATGCACCACCGGCGGCACCACCTGACCCGTGCGGTGCTGGAGGGTGTGGGCTACTCCCTCGCCTTGTGCATGGCCCCCTTGCGGGGCGGCCGGGAGGCTGAGGCGGTGGACGTGATCGGCGGCGGCGCCGTCAGCGACGTGTGGCTGGCGCTGCTGGCCGACATCTGGGGCGTGCCGGTCCGGCGCCGCAGCGTGACCGTCCAGGCGAACAGCCTCGGCGCTGCCGTGACCGGGCTGGTGGGGCTTGGCGTGGCCGACTTCTCGATCGCCCCTACGCTGTCCTGCGTGGAATCGGAATTCGC
>JAEZGC010000295.1 GCA_023437345.1 Actinomycetes bacterium | reverse complement strand
CTGTGGCAGCTCGACTCCGACCCGGCGGGTTTCCGCTGGATCAACGCCGACGACGCCGGCGCCAACACCTACTCGTGGGTTCGCGCCGATGACGCCGGCCAGCAGATCGCGGTGATCACCAACTTCTCCTCCGAGCCGTGGCTGCGCTACCGGATCGGGCTGCCTGCCGCTGGGGTGTGGACGGAGATCTTCAACTCCGACTCCGGGATCTACGACGGCTCCGACCAGCACGGCAACCTCGGGCGGGTGGTCACCGAGGAGGAGGGCTGGAACGGCTTCCCGGTCAGCGCGACTGTTGTCGTCCCGCCGCTTGCCACCGTCTACTTCCGCTACGACGGCGAGGCATGATCCGCCGCGCCTTCCCGGTCAGTCTCGGATTCGGCGGGGTCGCCTGGGCGGACCTGGCCGGCGATGACCACCCGGCGCGGTACGACATCATGCTGACCACCACGATCCGGGAGGCCTTCGAGGACCCGCAGGTCCGCCGGCTCGAGGTCAGCGTGGCGGCGGGCGACCGGGAGCGACGCCGGGCGCTGCACCGGGCCGGCTTCCGGCTGGAGGCGGTCCGCCGGGCCCGCTGGATAGGTCCGGACGGGGCTCCCGAGGACGAGGTGGGCTACGCCCTGCTCCGCGAGGACACCGCACGAGGGCGGGAGGGGTTCACTGCGGTGATGAACTCGGTCACCCCCCGCAAGCGGGTGATCGCGCACCTGCTGATGACCGACGAGTCGGGTCGCGCCTGCGTCCTGCAGACCACGTTCAAGCCGGACTGGGAGCTGCCCGGCGGGATCCTCAACCCCGGCGAGTCGCCCCGGGACGGCGCCCGGCGTGAGGCGCAGGAGGAGCTCGGCTACACGGTCAGCGTCGGCCGGCTGCTGGTGGTGGACTGGCTGGCGCCCTACCTGGGCTGGGAGGACGCCGTCGAGCTGATCTTCGACGCCGGAGTGCTCAACCCGCGCTCGGTTTCGATGCTGCACCCCGACGGCAGCGAGATCAGCCAGATCCACTGGCTGCCCCCCGCCGAGGCCGCTGCGGCGATGGCGCCGTTCGCCCGCGGGCGGTTGCTCGCGGCGCTGGAAGCCCGCCACGACGGCCGCACCGCCTACCTGGAGCGGGGAGACCGCATCAGCTAGGAATGCGGCGCCCCCCGGTCGCGCTATGCTTAGCGTGATGCTAACGATTTGCGCTGACGAATGAGCGGCACCTCCCCCCGCGCGCCCCGCCTCTGGGTGCTGATGACTGTGTACCTGCTGGGCATCTTCATGGGTGCCATCGATACCGGGATCGTCACCCCTGCCCGCACGATCATCCAGAACGACCTCGGCGTCGACGAGTCGACCGGCATCTGGATGATCACCATTTACACCCTGGCCTACGCCGCGGCGATCCCCGTGATGGGCAAGCTCGCCGACCGGATCGGCCGAAAGCCGATCTACCTGATCAGCATCGCGATGTTCGGCGTCGGGTCGCTGCTGTGCGGGTTGAGCCAGGATGTCGGCAGCTTCGAGCTGCTGATCGCCGCCCGGGCGATCCAGGCGATCGGCGGCGGCGGGATCCTGCCGGTCGCGACCGCGGAGTTCGGCACCTCGGTGCCGCCCGAGAAGCGCGGCATGGCGCTCGGCCTGGTGGGCGGGGTCTACGGCGTGGCCAATGTCTTCGGCTCCAGCGCCGGCTCGCTGATCCTCGACATCGCGGGCTCGCACAACTGGCAGTTCATCTTCTACATCAACGTCCCGATCAGCATCGCCATCGTGGTCGCCGGGCTGATCTTCCTGCCCAACCACCGTCAGGAGCAGACGGCGAAGATCGACCTGATCGGGACGACGCTGCTGGTGGCGATGATCGTCTCGCTGCTGTACGGGCTGAAGAACCTTGACTACTTCGACCTGGCAAACAGCCTGCAGTCGAGCGAGGTGTACCCGTTCCTGCTCTGCTTCGTGGTGCTGCTGCCACTGTTCGTCCTCGCCGAGCGACGCGCGGCGGACCCCGTCATGAACCTTCGCTACTTCAGCAACTTCGCCATCGCCACCACCCTCGCGCTGTCCTTCCTGTCCGGCGTTGTGCTGATGGGCGTCGTCTTCGTCCCGCAGTTCGCCGAGAACGCACTCGGCGTCGCCACCGGCAAGGGCGGCTACTTCGTCATCATCCTCGGCCTGGCGTCCGGTATCGGCGCTCCCCTGTCCGGCCGCCTGACCGACAAGTACGGCCCCGGGGTGGTCCTCGGGACGGGCTTCGTCGCCACCGCGATAGCTGCCGCCGTCGGCATCTGGTGGGCGATCCCGTCCCCGTCCTGGCCAAGCGTGATCACCACGCTGGCGCTGCTCGGCCTCGGCCTCGGCTTCACCATCGGGTCGCCGCTCAACTACATGATGCTCGACCGCACTCCGCCCGAGGAGTCGAACTCGGCGCTGGCGACGCTGTCGCTCGTCCGGGCGATCGGCACCACGCTCGCCCCTGCGTTCCTGGTCGGCTTCCTCGCCCAGGCGGGTACCCAGGTGCAGGACGCGCTGGTCGAGGAACTGCCCACCCGGGTCGCCGCCCCCGCCCTGCCGTTCGCCAGCGAGCTGCAGCAGCAGTTCGCCACCCTGAAGCAGGACGAGGAGATCGGCAAGAAGCTCAAGAACGTCGACTTCCCCGACCTCGACTCGGTGACGACAGTCGACATCGACATCAACGGCAGCGGCGAGCTGCCCGACGACCTCGTCGAACTGCTGAAGACAGCCGACGTGACCACCATCACCGAGCGGACCAAGCTCGTGGCGGTGCGGATGTTCGACGAGCAGACCCCGTCCGTCATCGCCGACATCACCGACGGCGTCAACACCGGCATCGCCTCGCTGGAGGACGCCGGCAAGGATCTGGCCAAGAGCGAGAAGAAGGTCGCCAAGGCCGCCAAGGGCCTCGACAAGGGCATCAAGGGGATGCGCAAGGCCGACTCCGGCATGGGCTCGGGCATCTCAGGGATGACCAAGGCGATAGCCGGGATGGACAAGGGACTGGCCGGGACCAAGAAGGCCATCGCCGGAATGACCACGGGGATCAACCAGATGACGCGCGCCTTGAAGGGCATCGACGCGGGGATCGCCGGTCAGACTCAGGGCCTGTCCCAGCTGACCGCGGCCCGCGACGAAATCCTCTCGCACCTGCCGCCGGGCGTCCCGGAGCCGCCGGAGGTCACCGCGATGACGGCCCAGATCGAGACGATGCAGACCGACCTCGCCAAGACCAAGGCGCAACGCGCTGAACTGGCCAAGCAGCGTGGGGTGCTGAAGCAGAAGCGGGCGCAGGTACGGTCCGAGCGGGCCGAGCTGGCCCGGCAGCGTGCCACCACCGTCCGCAAGCTCGCCGAGCTGCGCGACGACCGCGCCGAGCTCAGGGGCAAGCTGGCCGACGCAGTGGAGGCCCGTGAGGACCTGCGGGAAGCCCAGGCCGGGATGCAGGACGCCCTTGTCGAGCTGGCCGACACCGGCGAGAAGCTGGTCGTGCTCCGCGATGCGGTGCCCGGGGCCTTCTCGCAAGCGCAGGCCACCTACCTGTCCGAGATCGACGAGCTCGCCCCGACCCTTGAGCGGACCTTCGCCCAGACCCTCAACATCGGCTTCCGCAGCATCTACCTTTCGACGCTGGCAACCGGCGTGCTGGGTGCCCTGTTGCTGCTGGTCTACCCCCGGCGGCGGGCGGAGGCCGCTGTGACTGCCGAACCGCAGGACTGAGCCGCGCCGCCGTCCGGGCCTGGTGGGTTAGGACGGCGGTGAGCAACACGGCACGGGCACCGTCGTCTGGGCCCGGTGTGGCAGGATCGGCGAATGCGGACCCAGGTCGCGTTCTTCAGGAACATGAACCTCGGCCAGGCGAGGTCCCGCTCCCCCCGCTCGGCCGAGCTGGTCGGCGCCTTCGAACGGGCGGGCGCGACCCGCGTGGTCAACTTCCAGACCAACGGGACGGTCATCTTTGACGGCCGGGCTCCGAAGCGGATCGCCGCCGACGTGGTGGAGCTCCTCACCGGGGTGACCGGCTACGACGATCTGGTGGTGGTCCGCCCGGCGGACTGGCTGGTCGAGCTGGCCGACCGTCTCGACCCCGACCTGCCGGCCGCCGAGGTTGCCCTGTTCGACGCTCGCACGGTGCCCGTCCTGAGGCTGCCGCACGTCGAGCGGGCCAGGTCGGGGGCGCTCACCATCGTCGCCCTCGACGCTCGGCACGCGGTGACCAGCACCACCGGCTCCGGCATCTCGGCCGGGCCCGTGCTGCCCGGGCTGGTCGGCGTGCCGGTGACCTGTCGCGGGGTCCCCACCATGATCCGCCTCGCCCGCCGGCTCGGCAGTCCCGCGAAGCCTCAGGGAGAACCAAGGGCGACATAGGCAAGGTTGAACCTGATCGCCACGTGTGCCACGCGCTGACGCCACCCGCACTGTCGCCCAACGGTGCCGGACGTAGGCGTTCGGGGTCTTCAGTCGGGCAGCTCTGCCCTCCACTGTCGTCCGAGCCGCGGGACAGCCGGTCGGCGCCTCGGCGCCCCTCGGCGTCAACCGAGCGCCGCCAGCGGGTCCTGAAGACGCCGGATGAGGGCGCCGTGGTCGCCTCTGGCGAGGAGGCCCGGTCCCAGCGGCCCGGTCGGGTCTTCTCCGACAGCTGGCAGACGCCGCAGCGCATCGCGCACCGGCGCGGATGAGTGCTCGAGCTGCCAGCGAAGCTCGGCCTCAACGGCGCCGGCGCGGTCGGATGGGGCCAGCCCCGCCGCCTTGGCGGCGTATCCCGCCGCGCCCAGTGCATGGGCGCCCATGTGGGCGACCCCGGACGCATGGGCCGCGGATCGGGCCGCCGCCACAGCTGCGGGGCTTGTGGCGCCGGTCGCGGCCCGTCCGGCCACGAAACGCATCCGGATCTGGCTCGCAGCGTCCAGTCGGCCCAGCCCGAAAGCTCGCGCCCGAGCTATCGCATCGGCAGGCCTGGCATCTGTCGGTACCACGGCCTCGAACAGGGGCAGAACGCGTTCGGCGCAGTCCGCCGCCCAAACCGCGAGAACCCGGCGGTCGGCCTCACTCAACGTCTGCGCGGAGCCCATCCCACACCCTCACCTACTCGTGGCGAGCACGACAACCCCGCTCGAGCCCAAACCCATGCTTTGCCAGCTGGCGCACGTCCGCGCCCGACGCGGGAGTGGAGGCGGCTTGTCCTGGGGTCCCGCGCGAGGACGGATGCCAGATTGTGACAGCGAATGCGTGCTCGCTTCCCGCACAGATTCTCACGCTGACAAGGTGCGATGGCGCCCAGAACTGTCAGTGGGGGTCCGTAGCGTGGGGCCATGGAGGCAGTGGTGGAGACCCGCTCGGTCGGCCAGTTGGTGGCCGATCTCGACGCGATCCTCGACGCGCTGCACAAGCGCGCGGGCGGCCTGCCGTCCGATCGGGAACGGCTGGACGCGCTGCAGGCCGCCACCCGGGCAGAGGCTCGCCTCCACGCCTGGCGCGCCGCACTGGCGGCCACCATCGACGCCGACGAGGGGGCCTGGCGCGCCCACGGCACGTCGGTCTCGACCTGGCTCGCCGACACCGCCAACCTCACCCGCGTCGAAGCCGGCGCGCTCGTCCGCCACGGCCGCGAACTCGGCCGCTTCGCCCTGGTTGGCGAGTCGGCCGCCGCCGGAGACGTGCTTCCCCAGCAGGCCCACGCCATCACCGGCGTCCTCGCGGACCTGCCCGACGACCTGCCCGACCCGATCGTGGAGGACGCCCAGCGGACCCTCGTCGGGTTCGCCGCCACCTACAACAGCGCTGAGCTGCGGCGGCTGTCGCGCCACCTCCTCGACCTGGTGGCGCCCGAGACCGCAGAGGAGCTCGAGGCCGCGCGCCTCGAGCGCGACCACCGGCTCGCCCAGCGCTCCCGGCACCTGACCTTCACCCATGACCACCGCGGCTCGATCCTGGTTCGGGGCTCGCTGCCGGTGGTGGCGGCCGAGCCGCTGGTACGCATCGTCGAGGCCTACGCCGCAGCCGAGAAGCGTGCCCTGGACACCATCGATCCCCAGTCGGAGTACGTCACCCCGGCGATGCGGCGCGCGGACGGCCTCCTGGCGATGGCCAACCACCACAGCCAGACAGCGCTCGCGCCCAGCCACGGCGGTGACCGGCCGCGGATCGTCGTGACCCTCACCTACGACACCTTGCTCAGGGTGGCTCGCGAGGCCGGCGTGCTCACGGGCAAACTGGCTGGCAGCCGTCACCGGGTCCCGGCCGGCGTGCTGCGGCGGTTGCTGTGCGACGCCGACCTGCTGCCCGCCGTCCTCGGCGGCCGCTCCGAGGTGCTGGACGTCGGCCGCACCCGCCGCCTCGTCACGCCGTCGATCCGCACCGCCCTCGAGCTCCGGGACGGCGGCTGCATCTTCCCCGGCTGCGACAAGCCCCCGCAGGATTGCCACGCCCACCACCTCACGCCGTGGTGGGCCGGTGGCCGCACGTCGCTGTCGAACCTCGTCCTCGCGTGCCCGCACCACCACGGCATCATCGAACCCGGCCACGACCCCACCGCGGACCGATGGCACGCACGCCTGGGCGTCGACGGCCTCGCGGAGGTGGTTCCGCCGACGCGGGTCGACCCCCGGCGACGGCCCAAGCGGCACGCACGGCTCAGCCAGCCCGCCGACAAGCGGCCCGCCGAACGACCACCCGCCGACAGGTCGGCCTCCCCACAACCGCGCGCCGACAAGTCGCCCTCCCCACAACCGCCCGCCGACAAGTCGGCCTCCCCACAACCCCCCGCCGAGAGGCTGTCCGACGCTGCCCCTACGGGGTGAGGATGGTGCGCAGCAGCGCCCGGTCTCGCCGGGGAAGGGAGAACGCAGATGAAGATCGCAGTGCTCGGCACCGGCTCGGTGGGCCGAATCCTCGCCGCACGCCTGGCCGCGATCGGCCACGAGGTGGTGGTCGGCACCCGCGACGTGGAGACCACGCTGGGCCGAGCCGACCTGGACGCCTGGGGCGAGCCGCCGTTCGCCGGCTGGCTCGAAGCCCACCCCGGCCTCACCGTCGCCACCTACCGCGATGCGTGCGCGGCTGCCGCCATGGTGGTCAACGCCACCAACGGCGCAGGCTCGCTGGCCGCCCTGACCGACGCCGGGGCGGAGAACCTGGCAGGGAAGGTCCTGATCGACGTGTCCAATCCGCTCGACTTCTCGGCCGGCATGCCGCCCACCCTGTTCGTCAAGGACACCGACTCTCTCGGCGAGCAGCTGCAGCGGGCATTCCCCGACACCCGCGTGGTGAAGACCCTCAACACGATGACTGCCGCCCTGCAGGCCGATCCGCAGCAGCTGGCCGGCGGCGACCACTCGGTGTTCGTCAGCGGCGACGACGCCACCGCCAAAGCGGACGTCACAGCACTGCTGCGAAGCCTCGGCCACACCGACGTGATCGACCTCGGCGACATCACCACCGCCCGCGGGGTGGAGATGTACCTGCCGCTGTGGCTGCGGCTGTGGCGCGCGCTGGGAACCGGCATGCTGAACATCAAGGTGGTGCGCTGACCTGCCGCAACCGCGGCCCCAGTAGCCATCGGTCGGCGGCGGCTCCCGAGTCCGCCTAGCATGGCGGGATGCGAATCGTGGTGGTGGGGGCCAGTGGCGGGACCGGGCGTCTCGTCCTCGACGAGGGCGTGCGCCGGGGACACGAGCTGGTGGCAGTCTCGCGCCGAGGCTCCGGCCATCCCGGCGTCCGCGACCTCCGCATCGACGCCACCCAGCCCGGCGCTCTGGCGACCGCCTTCGACAGCCCGCAGGACGCAGTGGTGATCACCGTGGGCGGCGCGTCGGGCACCGATCGAAACCGGACGGCGGTGACCGCCGCCGTGCTCGAGGCGCTGCCGTCCGGTGTCCGGCCGCGAGTCCTCGTCCAGTCCTCGCTGGGGGTGGGTGACTCGATGCGCTTCCTGCCGCGGCTGCTGCGTCCTGTGGTCTCACTCAGCCTCGGAAAGGCACTCGCCGACCACACCGAGCAGGAGGCCCTGGTCGCCGGCTCGGGGTTGCCGTGGACGGTGGTGCGGCCCGGGCAGCTCACCGACAAGCCCGCCGGCGAAAAGGCGGTGGCACTCCTGGAACCTGGCCGATTCGTGGCCGTCATCGGCCGCGCGGATGTCGCCCGGCTGATCGTCGACCTGCTCGAGGACCCGTCGGCGGAAGGGCAGTCCTACGCGCTCGGGACCGCCGGCTGAGCGCGGTCCGGCTCAGTTCGCGGAGTGCGTGAGCGCCTCGAGGATGCCGTCTGCAGCCGCGTCGAACCGATCCGCGTCGCGGTACGGACGGGCCAACAGCATGGCGCCCTCCAGCCCGCTGACGATCGCCCGGGCAGCGTCTGCCACGGAGCCGCGCAGCCGCAGCTGCCCGGTGGACTCCCCCTCGCGCAGCACGCCAGCGAGCCAGGCCTCGTTCTGGTCGAAGAACGAAACCACGGCTTCCCGCATGCCGGAGGGAAGCGTCTGGTAATCGGCGGCCAACATCCCGCACAGGCAGAGCCGGTTGGCCCGCAGGACGTCACCGTAGAGGGCGGCGTACGCGGCGAGCCGTTCGGCCGGCGCCGCCCCGGATGCGGCGATCCGCTCCAGCGCCGCCATGAAGCGTTCGGTGTAGCGGGTGACGAGCGCCTCGCCCAGCTTGGCCTTGTTGCCGAAGTGGTAGTGGAGATTGGCGCTGGTCATCTCGAGGCGGGCGGCAACGTCGGCGTAGCTGAAGCCGTTGAAGCCCCTGGTCTGGACCAGTTCCTCGGCGGTGTCGAGGATGCGCTCCGACACCGCAGACTCCGCACGCCGCTCCTGCTTCCCCATCGAAGAACCTCCAGCCAGCCCATTGACACTTACTAACTAGTAAGTCAGTATATCGCAGGGGACCCCATTCAGGAGGGACCGACATGCAACAGACCGAGCACCGGAGCTTCGAGTCTCCGGACGAGACCCGCCAGTTCCCCAACGGGCAGGCCCAGATCCTCATGATCGGCGACAGCGAGGTCGGACGGCTGGTGTTCCAGCCCGGCTGGCGCTGGTCGAACGACGTCAAGCCGATCGCGGGTACCGACAGTTGCGAGGCGCCCCACTTCCAGTACCACGTGAGCGGGCGACTCGGCATCAGGATGGACGACGGCACCGAGTTCGTCGCCGGCCCCGGTGACATCACCTCGCTGCCGAGCGGCCACGACGCCTGGGTGGTGGGCGAGGAACCGGTCGTGGTGGTCGACTGGTACGGCGTCAGCAACTACGCCAAGACCTCAGCTGTCGCCGAGCACACCGCCGGCTAGCAACCGACCCCGGTCGTCCACGCCGGGGGTCGCATCCCCCGGCCGGTCCGGACTACCCGCGGAAAGTCACCAGTCCGCCGCCGGGTTCACCCGACCGGTCCACCACCCAGCCGCCAGTCGCGCACCTCGGGCAGGTCCTCGAGGTGCTCGACGATCCACTCGTCGTGCCGCTCCAGCTGTTGTTCGCAGTACGCGCGCAGCTCGTCCGCACCGGCAGGCCGGGCCTTGGTGTTGTTGAGACAGTCCAGCACCAGGTGATACCGGTCGACCCGGTTGCGCACCACCATGTCGAACGGCGTCGTCGTGGTGCCCTCCTCGATGAAACCCCTGGCCCGGAACCGGTCGGCGTCCGGACGGCCGTGCACCAGCTGGTGGACGGCGCCCGGGAAGCCATGGAAGGCGAACACCACGTCCACGTCGTCGGTGAACGTTGCCGTGAACTCCTCCGCACTCATCCCGTGCGGGTGGTCCTTCGGCCGGTAGAGCGTCATCAGGTCGACCACGTTGACCACCCTGACCTTCAGCTCCGGCAGCCGCTGCTTGAGGAGCTCGGCGGCCGCCACCGCCTCCATGGTCACCACGTCGCCGGCACACGCGATGACGATGTCGGGCTTGTCGTCGCCCAGCCCGTCAGTCCCGGCCCAGTCCCAGATCCCGTAGCCGCGGGTGCAGTGCTCGACCGCCTCGTCCATCGACAGCCACTGCGGCTGGGGCTGCTTGTCCTGGATGATCAGATTGACGTAGTCGCGGCTGCGAAGGCAGTGGTCGGCCACCTCGACCAGGCAGTTGGCGTCCGGGGGCAGGTAGATCCGGCTCACCGTGCCACGCTGGTTCAGCACGACCTGCAACAGCATCGGCGACTGGTGCGAGAACCCGTTGTGATCGTTTCGCCAGCAGGTCGAACTGAGCAGGATGTTGGTGCTCGGAACGGCCGCCCGCCAGTCCAGGTGCTCGGCCTCCTCCAGCCACTTGGCCTGCTGCATCGTCATCGACGCGGCCACCATCGCGAACGCCTCGTACGTGGCGAACATGCCGTGCCGGCCGGTGAGGGTGTAGCCGTCCATCCAGCCGTGGCAGTTGTGCTCGCTGAGGACCTCCATCACCCGACCCTCGGGACCCAGGGCGACGTCGAAGACGTCGGTGCGTTCCATGAAGGTCCGGTCCGACACCTCGAAAACCGCACCAAGCCGGTTGGAGTTGGTCTCGTCGGGACAGAACAGCCGGAAGGTGTCGGGATTGCGGCGGTACACCTCGCGCAGCAGCTCGCCGAGTTTGCGGGTCGACTCCATGCGTTCCTGGGCCCGGGTCTGGGGCGTGACCTCGACGCCGAAGTCGCGGAAGTCAGGCAGGTCGAGGTCTTTCGTGAGCACCCCGCCGTTGGCGTGCGGGCTGGCGCTCATCCGCAGGTCGCCCTCTGGATTGTTGGCGGCGACCAGCTGCGTTGGACGACCCTGCCCGTCGAACAGCTCGTCGAGCCGGTAGGAACGCAGCCAGTCCTCGAGCAGGGCGAGGTGGCCGGCGTCGTCCTTCACCTGGGACAGCGGCACCTGGTGGGCCCGCCAGGTGCCCTCGACGACCTGGCCGTCGACCAGCCGCGGACCCGTCCAGCCCTTCGGAGTGCGCAGGATGATCATCGGCCAGCGCGGCGGCGGGCCCTGCCAGGTGTCGGACGCGCGCGCCTCGGCCTGGATCTCGGCGATCCGCTCCACGCAGTACGCCAGCGCAGCCCCGAACCGCTCATGCATCCACGGCAGGTCCTCCCCCTCCACCCACACCACGTCGTAGCCGTGGCCGGAGAAGATGTCCTCCACGTCGGCGGGCTCCTTACGGGCCAGCACCGTCGGGCTGGCGATCTTCGCGCCGTTGAGGTGCAGGATGGGCAGCACGGCACCGTCGCGGCGCGGGTTCAGGAAGGAGATCCCCTTCCAGCCGCCCTCCAGCGGGCCGGTCTCGGCCTCACCGTCACCGACCACGGCGGCGACCAACAGGTCAGGGTTGTCGAAGGCGGCCCCGAACGCGTGCGACAGCGCGTAGCCGAGTTCGCCGCCCTCGTGGATCGAGCCGGGCGTGGTGACCGACGCGTGGCTGGGGATGCCGCCGGGGGCGGAGAACTGGCGGAACAGCTGGTGCAACCCGGGGGTGTCCTGGGTCACCTTCGGGTAGATCTCGGAGTAGGTGCCCTCCAGCCACCCGGCAGCCACCAGCGCCGGCCCGCCGTGGCCGGGCCCGGCGATGTAGAGCCACTCCTGCCCGGTGCGCCGAATCAGCCGGTTCAGGTGGGCGTAGATGAACGCCAGCCCGGAACTCGTCCCCCAGTGACCCAGCAGCCGCGGCTTGATGTCGTCGGGGGTGAGCGGACGGGCGAGCAGCGGGTTGTCCTGGAGATAGATCTGCCCCACCGTGAGGTAGTTGCAGGCGCGCCACCAGGCGTCGACGCTCAGGATCTCGTCACGGGTCAGCGCTGGGATCTGCATGCCCCCACGCTATTGCCCAGTCAGCGCCGCCGGAAGGTGGAGACGCACTCGCTAAAACAGGGCGCTCATCAGGTCGCGCCGGGCCTTCAGCACGGCCGGGTCTGACGATCCCACGGTCTCGAACAACTCCAGCAGCCGCACCCGCAGCCGCTCGCGCTGGGGTCCCGATGTCGCCTTGATGGCGGCGATCAACCTGTCGAACGCCGCGCCCGGGTTGCCACCCGCCAGTTCGACGTCGGCGGCCGCAGACTGCGCCTCCACGTCGTGGGGCGCCTGCGCAGCCCGGGCCAGCACGTCAGCCGGGTTGCTGCCGCCCAGCCGGACCAACAGTGCGGCCTGCGCCCGTCCGGCCTTGGCCTCGGGGTCGTTGGGGGTCTGCGTGAGGATCTTGTCGAACTCCGCGACCGCCGCGGCGAAGTCACCGCGCTCGAGGGCGGCGTCCGCGTCGGCGAACCGCGGGTCGGGCCCCGCCTCGGCGTCGATCGCCACCGGCTCGGCGCGTCCTACCACGCCCGTCCCGGCCGCCGCCTGCAGCAGTTGGCCGATCACCGCCTCGACCTCAGCCTTCGGCCGGGTGCCCTGGAACAGCGGCGCGAGCTGGCCGCCCACCACCCCGATCACGGTGGGCACCGCCTGCACTCCGAAGGCCGCAGCGATCTGCGGCGAGCTGTCCACGTTCACCCGGGCCAGCAGGTACTTGCCGGCCGCGGCGTTCGCCAGGGCGGCGAGGTCGTCGGACAGGGCCTGGGCGTTGGCGCGCGGGGAGTACAGCTCGACCACCACCGGGTGGCGCAGCGACAGCTGGATGGTCGCCTCGAACGAGCGCTCGTCGACCTCGGTGACGTAGATCGCGCCCGGCGGCGAGGGCGGGGCCTTCGCCGCTGCGGCGATGCCGGACAGGTCCATGGCGCGGGAGATGTTGAGGCCGTTCGGTGTCACGATTCGCCATTGTGCCAGACCCGACCCAGCGGCCGGCCGTCGCGCGGGGGCGGTCCGCTCAGGGCGGACGGCGCACGATCAGGCCGGCTGTGCCCCTCGCCCTGCCGCTGCGGAGCGGGCAAGATGGCCTCATGGCTCACGACCGCGCCGGGCAGACCGCACTGCCCCAGGACCTGATCGACGTCGACGCCCTGCTGGCCGCCTACTACGACCTCACCCCGGACCCCGACGACCCCGACCAGCAGGTGGTCTTCGGCACCTCCGGCCATCGCGGTTCGTCGCTCGACACCGCCTTCAACGACGCCCACATCGCGGCGACCACCCAGGCGATAGTCGAGTACCGGACAGCCCAGGGCGTCACCGGTCCGCTGTTCATCGGCAAGGACACCCACGGGCTGTCGGCACCGGCCTGGCGGACCGCCATCGAGGTGCTGCACGCCCACGGCGTGGACGTCCGCGCCGAACGCGACCAGGACTTCACCCCGACACCATCGGTCTCCCGCGCGATCATCGTCTACAACCGTGACCACTCAGGCCCGCGGGCCGACGGCATCGTGGTCACGCCGTCCCACAACCCGCCGCGCGACGGCGGCTTCAAGTACAACCCGCCGCACGGCGGCCCGGCCGACACCGACGCCACCGGCTGGATCGCCGGCCGCGCCAATGAGCTGCTGCGCGACCCGGGCGCGATCCGCCGCACCCCGTACCAGCGGGCCTCCGGTGACATCATCCGGGTCGACTACCTCAGCGCCTACTGCGACGACCTGCGCAATGCGATCGATCTGGACGCGATAGCGGCCGCCGGGGTCCACATCGGCGCCGACCCGCTGGGTGGGGCCTCGGTGCAGTACTGGGAGTACATCGCCGACCGGCTCGGGCTCGACCTGACCGTGATCAACCCCGCCGTCGACCCGACCTGGCGGTTCATGACCCTCGACTGGGACGGCAAGATCCGGATGGACTGCTCGTCGCCGTACGCGATGGCCAGCCTGATCAGCAACCGCGACGCCTTCGACATCTCGACCGGCAACGACGCCGACGCCGACCGGCACGGCATCGTCACCCCGGACGCCGGCCTGATGAACCCCAACGCCTACCTCGCGGTCGCCATCCAGTACCTGTTCGGCCACCGCGACCAGTGGCGGCCCGACGCCGGGGTCGGCAAGACGCTGGTGTCGTCCTCGCTGATCGACAAGGTCGCCGCCGATCTCGGCCGCCGACTGGTCGAGGTACCGGTCGGTTTCAAGTGGTTCGTCCCCGGCCTGATGAGCGGCGACCTCGGATTCGGCGGCGAGGAGTCGGCGGGTGCGTCGTTCCTCGCCCGCGACGGCTCCACCTGGACCACCGACAAGGACGGCATCCTGCTCGCCCTGCTGGCCTCCGAGATCAAGGCGGTCACCGGGAAGTCGCCCAGCGAGCACTACGCCGACCTGGAGGCCCGCCATGGCGCGTCGAGCTACGCGCGGGTGGACGCCCCGGCGAACCGGGAGCAGAAGGCGAAGCTGGCCCAGCTCTCCCCCGCCGACGTGACAGCCACCGAACTGGCCGGGGAGCCGATCACCGCCACCTTGACCAATGCCCCGGGCAACGGTGCCGCGATCGGCGGGCTGAAGGTGGCCACCGCCTCGGCCTGGTTCGCCGCCCGTCCCTCGGGGACCGAGGACGTCTACAAGATCTACGCCGAGTCGCTCAAGGGCCCCGACCACCTCAAGCAGGTGCAGGAGCAGGCCCGCGAGGTGGTGAACGCCGTCCTTGGCTGACCGGCGAAGCTTGGCTTCCACCCTCGACCCACCCACCGAATGTGAAAAGGTATGACCATGAGCCATGACGATCTCTTCATCTGCGTCGACCACGTCGGCTACGCCGTCCCCAACCTTGATGAGGCCATCAAGTTCCACACCGAGGTGCTCGGCTGGCGCGTGCTCCACCGCGAGACCAACGCCGAGCAGGGCGTCGAGGAGGCGATGATCGGAACCGGCGACCAGCTGACCGAGAACGCCCAGGTCCAGCTGCTCGCCCCGCTCAACGAGCAGAGCACCATCGCCAAGTGGATCGAGCGCAACGGCGGCAAGGGCGGCATCCAGCAGGTCGCCTACCGGGTCGCCGACCTCGACAAGGTCAGCCAGGTGCTGCGCGAGCGCGGCGTCCGGCTGCTGTACGACGCGCCCAAGCGCGGCACCGGCGGCTCCCGGATCAACTTCGCCCACCCGAAGGACGCCGGCGGCATCCTGCTCGAACTGGTCGAACCCGCCGCTCACTGACCGGTCCGGCGGCAGCGGTCGACACCGGGGCGGGCGGTAGCATCGAGACGACGTCTCGACGTCGTCGTCCGCCTCAGGTGAGAAAGGACCGATTGTGTCGTCCCCGCCCCCCGACGAGCAGGGTCTCGACCTGTTCGAGGAGACCGCTTCGGCCGCCGGCAACTTCCCGCACGCGCTGCGCGGGTACGACCGTGGCGCCGTCGACGCCTACGTCCGCGAGGTGGAGGCGAAACTGTCCCGGGTGCTCGGTGAGCTTCGTGAGACGCAGTACCGCCTCGCACTCGCCTCGGCGACCCTCGACACCACCGACTACTCCCGCCTCGGCGGGCACGCCCGCACCCTGCTGAAGTCCGCGGAGGCCCAGGCCGCCGAACTCGTCCAGCAGGCACGGGCCGAGGCCGCCCGGATCCGGTCCCAGGCCGAGGTCGACAGCACCCGCACCACCCACGAGACGCAGCTGGCGATGGATGTCAGTCGGGCCGCCGGCCTGGCCGACATCGACCAACTGCGACAGCTCCTCGGCGCGCAGACAGCGGCCGAGCTCGAGGCTGCGAAGGCGGACGCCGCAGCGCTGCGGGAGGCCACCGAGCAGCAGCGCGACTGGCTGCTGCGGGAGGCCGAGACGCAGGCCAAGGCGATCATCGACGCCGCCGTCGCCGAGGCCGAGCAGCGCCGCGCCGAGGGTGAGCGGGTCAGCGCCGAACAGGCCGCCGAGCTGGCCCGCGTCCGCGAGGCGACGCTGGCCGAGATCGCCGTGGTGCGCCAGACCGCCGTCGACCAGGTCAACGGACTGGTCGAGGCCGCCAGGGCGTCCGCCGAGGAGCAGCGGGCCCGGCTCGAGGCCGATCTGCTGACCGCCGACCAACGCCGCGAGGCAGCCCGGGCCGAGGCCGCCGGGATCACCGGCGCCGCAGCCGAGCAGGCCCGGCAGACGGTCGAGGCGGCCCGGCACGAGGCGGCCCGGATCACCGCCGAGGCCAACCAGGCCGCCGAGGAGCGCACCTCCCGGCTCGACGCCGAGATCGCCGCCCTGAGCGAGCGCAAGCAGGCGATAGTCGGCCAGCTGGAGGAGCTCTCCTCGCTGGCCGCCGAGAGCACCCGCCAGGCCGCCGGGGCGGCACCCGAGACCACTGAACCGCCGGCGGCGTCGACAACTCCATGACAGACGACCAGACCCCGCCCCCGGCACCCACGCCGCCGCGGGCCGCCGGCTCACCGCTGCCGACCTCCGCGCGGACGCCGACCGCCCCGGCGACCCGGAACTGGTTGTTGAGGTGGCGCCGTACCACCCAGCCGACCCCGCCGGACTTCGCCGACGGCCTCGACACCCGTACCGAACGGATGTCGCTGCTGTACCGCAGCCCGTTCTACATCGGCTTCTTCCTGGCCGTCGGCGCGATGACGGCCTACGTGCTGCTGACCTCGATCGCCCAGCTGCGCGACATCCTGGTGCTGGTCATCTTGTCCATGGCGCTGGCGTTGGGACTGAACCCGGCGGTGGAGTGGTTCCACAGCCGCGGCATCCGGCGCGGCGTGGCAGTGCTGATCGTTGCGCTCGGGCTGCTGACCGGGTTGGGCCTGGCCGGCTGGGCGGTGGTCCCTGTCGTCACCGAACAGGTGAAGCGGCTCAACGACATGGCGCCGGTCTACCTCGAGAACCTGCGCCAGAACCCCCAGATCGCCGCCTTCGACGCCCAGTTCCAGGTGATCGACAGAATGGTGGAGTTCCTCACCTCCGGCGACCTGATCGCCGGCCTGTTCGGTGGTCTGCTCGGCGCCGGCGCCCTGGTGGCCAACGTGATCTTCTCGATCACGATCTCGGTGGTCCTCACGCTCTACTTCCTGATCTCGCTGTCGAGCATCAAGGAGGTCATCTACCAGCTCGCGCCGGCGTCCCGCCGGGCGCGCACCCGGTACCTGGCCACCGAGGTGTTCAAGCGGGTCGGCGGGTTCGTGTCGGGCATCTTCACCGTCGCCGCGCTGTGGATGGCGGTGTCCTTCCTGCTGATGTCGGTGCTCGGGCTGACCCAGTACGCAGTCGCGCTGGCCGTGGTGGTGGGACTGTTCGCCTTCATCCCGCTGGTCGGCACCAGCATCGCCATCGTGGTGGTGGCCATCGTCGCCTTCTCGATCTCGGTCCCGGCCGGGTGGATCACCCTCATCGCGCTGTTCGCCTACCAGCAGTTCGACGCCTACTTCATCCAGCCGAGGATCTTCGCCCGCTCCGTGCAGGTGCCGGGCGTGCTGGTGATCCTCGCGGCGGTCTCGGGCGGCCTGCTGCTTGGGCTGGTCGGCGCGATCCTCGCCATCCCGACCATGGCGGCGCTCCTGCTGCTCTACCGGGAGGTGCTGGTCCCCCACCTGGACCGCACCTAGAACAGGCGGTCCTCCGCATTGTCCAGTCCGCGCAGCAGGTCATAGTCCACCAGGACGCAGGCGATGCCGCGGGTATCGGCAAGGACGCGGGCCTGCGGCTTGATCAGCTGGGCGGCGAACACCCCGCGCACCGGCTTCATCAGCGGGTCGGCGTTCATCAGCTCCAGGTACCGGGCAAGCTGCTCCACCCCGTCGATCTCACCGCGCCGCTTCACCTCCACGGCGACGTAGCTGCCCCCGGCGTCGCGACACAGCAGGTCGACGGGCCCGATCGGGGTCTGGTACTCACGCTGTACCAGCGTCCAGCCCGCCCCGAAGGTGGCCGGGTGCTCGGCCAGCAGAGCCTGCAGGTGCGCCTCGACGCCGTCCTTGACCAGCCCGGGGTCGAGTCCCAGCTCGTGGCTGCTGTCGTGGAGCACCTCCGCGATGGCGATCTGCAGCGTGTCGCCGTCCTGGTTGCGGACCTCCCAGACCTGGGTGAGCCCGGTCTCGTCGGCGGCCACCACGGCCTCAAGGTCGGCCGGCGGCGGGCTGACCGTGATCGTGCAGGGCGCGCTCATCCAGTTCAGCGGCTTGTAGGCGCGGTCGTCGGCGTGGATCGACACCGACCCGTCGGCCTTCACCATGATCAGCCGGGTGGCCATCGGGAGGTGGGCGGAGAGCCGTCCGGCGTAGTCGACCTGGCAGCGGGCAATCAGCAGACGCACCCGGACAAGCTACCCGATCGGCCCGGTGGTGTGGCGCGGCGGCCGCACTGCCGGGCCGCCCGGCTCGTCTACCCTTGTGCCATGGCCAGACGTCCCTCCAAGCACGCGCGTCCAGCGCGACCGCTCAGCCTCGGTTCCTTCGCCGCGGTCGAGGCGAAGGCCGACGGGGAGTGGATGGTGCAGTCGATGCCGGCCGACCTGGCCACCAAGCCCTACACCTGCCCCGGCTGCGGACTGTCGGTGGCCCCGGGCGCCGCTCACGTGGTCGCCTGGCCGCGGCACCCCAGCATCGGGTCCGCCTCGGCTGTCGACGAGCGGCGGCACTGGCACACCACGTGCTGGCAGCGGCGGCGCTGATGGCCGGGCTGCGTACCGAACTCGTCGGCCAGGGGCGCCCGCGGTTCGCCTTCCTCCACGGGCTCTTCGGACGGGGCCGCAACTGGTCGACGGTGGCCGCCGAGCTGGCAGACAACGGCCACTCCAGCGTCCTGTTCGACCTGCCCAACCACGGCCGCAGCCCGTGGACGGAGACCTTCAGCTACCAGGGCATGGCCGATGCTGTCGGCGACGAGCTCGACCTGCGGCTCGGGTCGGCGGCCAGCATCATCGTGGTCGGCCACTCGATGGGCGGCAAGGTTGCCATGCTGCTCGCGCTGGCCCGCCCGGCGCTGGTGGACGCCCTCGCCGTGGTCGACATCGCGCCGGCGACCTCCGCCGGCGCCGGCGACTTCGAGGCGCTGGCCGATGCCCTGCTCGCAGTCGACCTCACCGGCGTCCGCCGCCGCCGCGACGTGGAGGATGAGCTCGCCGGACCGATCCCCGACCCCGGCACCAGGCTGTTCCTGATGCAGAACCTGCGCGCGAAGCCACGCTGGCACTGGCAGCCCAACCTCGAGCTGTTGCGCGCCAGCCTGCCGCTCGTCGAGGACTGGCCCGACCCCGGTGCGGTGAGCTATCCCGGGCCCGTGCGGTGGATCCGTGGCGAGCGGTCTGCGTACGTCAGGCCCGAGCACCTGCCGGCGATGCGGGAGCTCTTCCCGGCGGTGCAACTGCGCACCGTCGCCGACGCCGGTCACTGGGTCCAGGCCGATGATCCGGCCGCCGTGGTCGCGGAACTGCTCGCCCTGGCGGCCGAGGTGGAACCGGCCCGGTGAGCGCCGACGACCGGCTGGACGAGCTGTCCGACCCGCTGTACGCCGGCCCGCCGGCCGATTTCGTGGCGCGCCGCGACGCGCTGGCGGCCCTCGCCGGGGCCGACGGCGACCGTGGTCTCGCCGCGGCGCTGAAGGGCTTGCGACGGCCCACGGTCGGCGCCTGGTACCTCAACACGGCGGCGCGCGCCGGGCTGGTCTCGCTGCGGGAACTGCTGAAGCTCGGACAGGAGCTGCGCGACGCCCAGGCCGGCGGCGAGCTGGCCCGGCTGCGGGAACTGGCGGCCCGGCGCGGGCCGCTGGTCGGCCGGGTGCTGCGCGACCTGACCAGCCACCTTGCCGAGCTCGGAACCACCGCCACACCCGCGGGACTGGACGAGGTCCGCCGCACCCTCGCCGCCGCCCTGGCCGATCCCGAGGTGGCAGAGCTGACCCGCCGGGGCCGACTGGACCGCGTCCATGACTACAGCGGCTTCGGGCCGCCGGTGCCCCCTACGGACCCTGCGCCGGCCACCCGTGCGACGGCGTCGCAGTCCGGCGGGAAGCCGTCCGCGCCGACGCCCCACGACGAGGCCGGGGCCGAACGTTCCGCTGAACGCGCCGAGGCTGAGGCGACCCTGGCCAGGGCCGGGCAGCACCTGGCGGAAGCGGCGGCAGAGGTCGGCGCCGCCGAGACCACGCTCGCCGCAGCCAGGTCCACTGCCGACGGGCTCGCGGCTGCCCTGGAGCGTGCCCGCGCCGACGTTGCCGCGGCCGAGGCGTCGCTCAGCGAAGCCGCAGGGCGGGAACAGCTGGCGGCGCAGGCACTCGAGCAGGCCCGGCAGGCACTGCGGGGCCTTGCCGACTGATCAGCCGGTGATCGAGTCGATCTGGGCCGGCAGCAGCGGCTTCCCGCCGCCCACCGCGCCGAACGACCCGTCGTGGCCGCCGGCGGCGATCTGCGTCGCCAGGTCGATGCCGGCCTGGTCGGTGGTGCCGAAGACCGTGTACTGGGGTGGCAGCGGGGTGTCGGCGAACACCAGGAAGAACTGCGAACCGCCCGAGTTGGGCTGTCCGGTGTTCGCCATCGCGAGCGCGCCGGCCGGGTACCCGGTGATCCCTTCGAACTCGTCGGGGATGGTGTAGCCGGGGCCACCGGAACCGCTGCCGCTCGGATCGCCGCACTGCAGCACGAAGATGCCCTCGTCCACCACCCGGTGGCAGGCGGTGTCGTCGAAGAAGGCCTGCCTGGCGAGCGAGAGGAAGGAGTTCACCGTGCAGGGGGCCGCCTCCTGGTCGAGGGTGATGGTGACCGGTGAGCCGTTCAGCGTCATCACCGCCGTCGCCGTCCCGGTGGCCGGCACCCCGGCGGCGGGCGGGGGCGACACCTCGCGGGCGGCGGGCTGCTCGGCTGGGTACTCGCAGGTGACCGTGCCGGCAGCCGCAGGCTCGGACGACACCGGCGCCGACGGATCGGCGGCGATCGGCGCTGTGCAACCGGCGAGCAGCAGGGCGAGAAGGGCGGCGGCAGGGATGACTGTTCGGCTCACCCCCCTACCTTGCCAGACCCGGGCAACCGGCGCGGCACCGGTTTGACACCCCCTTCCGGGTCGTGTTGATTGACCTGCATGGTCAACCTCACCCGGATCTACACCAGAACCGGCGACGCCGGCATGACACGCCTGTCGGACCTGTCGCAGGCACCCAAGACCGACCCCCGGGTGGAGGCCTACGGCGCGGTGGACGAGGCCAACTCGATCCTCGGCATGGTGGTCACCCGCGACGACCTGCCGGCCGGGATCCGCGACGTGCTGCGGCACATCCAGAACGAGCTCTTCGACGCCGGGGCCGACCTGTCCAACCCGCTGCGGCCCGACCCTCCCTACGAGCCGCTGCGCATCATCCAGGAGTCCATCGATAGGCTTGAGGGCTGGTGCGACGAGTTCGGCGAGCCGCTGCCGGCGCTGCGCTCGTTCATCCTGCCCGGTGGCACCTTCACCGCGGCGCTGCTGCATCAGGCCCGCAGCGTGGTGCGCCGCGCCGAGCGGGATGCCTGGCGGGCCGCTGCGGCCTACGGCCACGACCCGGCACAGGGCGAGGCGCCCGGCGGGGTCAACCTCCTGGCGATCACCTACCTCAACCGCCTGTCCGACCTGCTGTTCATCCTCGCCAGGGTGGTCGGCCAGGCCGCCGGCGAGGTGCTGTGGCTGCCGGGCGCCGACCGCACCCCGTCCGACCCGAAGGGCAAGGCGCAGCGCAGCCGGCTGGCTAACCCGCCGGGCGCTGGTAGCCCTGGCCCGGAGGGGCAGCCTCCAGCCAGCTGAGCAGCCCGGTCAGTGCCTCGTGGGCCATCGACAGCTCCCAGCTGTCGGCCTCGGCACGCTGCAGCCGGATTACCCGCTGGTCGTCCATCAGCAGCAGTGACTCGTACTGGTCGGGCTGGCGCTGGCCACGGGTCCTGGTGAGCGGACGCTCGAACACCAGCCGCGGCCGCAGCGACAGCGAGAAGGACGGGAACCATTCCAGCCGGTCATCCCGGTAGCGGGCGACGCCCAACACCCAGCCGGTGCCGGGGGTGGTGGTGCGCAACCTGACGCTGCAGTCGAACAGCGCGCCCCTGCGGGCCAGCCAGCGCCGCCGCGTGATCAGCCAGATGATGGGGAGCAACACCAGCGCGACGATGGCCACGACGACCCCGGTGAACTCCGCCCAGCCCATCGTCGCCCTCGCCTCGTCCCGGCGTCAGGAGTGTTCGCGGGCCAGGCGGGCTGCCTTGACCTGGGCCTGGGCCCGCCGGAAATGCTGCATGGTCTCCTCGTCGGTCTCGCCCTCGTTGAGCCGCTTCTCGGCGTCGGCGAGTTCGTGCTCGGCGGCCGGCAGGTCGATCTCGCGGGCGACCCTGGCGAACTGGCTCAGCAGCGACACCCGGTTGTCGGCCACGGAGAGCATCCCGCCGTCGATGGCCAGGATCTCCCGCCTGCCGTCGGCGGTCAGCACCTCGGCGGCACAGGGCACCAGCCCGGCCAGGAACGGCTCATGGTTGGGCAGGATGCCGATGTCACCCTCGGTGGTCCGGGCGATCACGCTCAGCGCCTCGCCCTCCCACGCGATCCCGGTGGCCGAGACCACCTCGACCTGAAGGGTGCCGGCCACCTCAGCCCTCCTTCTGGATCCGGGCCCAGTTCTCCATCACCATGTCCATCCCGCCGACGTTGAAGAAGGCCTGCTCGGCGACATGGTCGACCTCGCCGTCGCAGATCATCTTGAACGACTCGATGGTGTCCTCCAGCGGCACCGTCGAGCCCGGCACGTTGGTGAACTTCTCAGCCATGTAGGTGTTCTGCGACAGGAACTGCTGGATCCGCCGGGCGCGGGAGACGATGATCTTGTCCTCCTCGGACAGCTCGTCGACGCCAAGGATCGCAATGATGTCCTGCAGTTCCTTGTTGCGCTGCAGGATCTGCTTCACCCGGATGGCGGTGTCGTAGTGCTCCTGGCCGATGAACTGCGGGTCGAGGATCCGGCTGGTCGAGCTGAGCGGGTCCACAGCCGGGTAGAGGCCACGCGAGGCGATGTCACGAGACAGCTCGGTGGTGGCGTCCAGATGGGCGAAGGTGGTCGCCGGAGCGGGGTCGGTGTAGTCGTCGGCGGGGACGTAGATCGCCTGCATCGAGGTGATCGAGTGGCCGCGGGTGGACGTGATCCGCTCCTGCAACTGCCCCATCTCGTCGGCGAGGTTCGGCTGGTAGCCCACCGCGGACGGCATCCGGCCCAGCAGGGTCGACACCTCCGAGCCGGCCTGGGTGAACCGGAAGATGTTGTCGATGAACAGCAGCACGTCCTGGTTCTGGACGTCACGGAAGTACTCGGCCATCGTCAGCGCCGACAGCGCGACCCGTAGCCGGGTGCCCGGCGGCTCGTCCATCTGCCCGAAGACCAGGGCGGTGTCCTTCATGACGCCGGCCTCGATCATCTCGTGGATCAGGTCGTTGCCCTCACGGGTGCGCTCCCCCACCCCGGCGAATACCGAGGTGCCACCGAAGTTGTGGGCGATCCGGTAGATCATCTCCTGGATGAGCACCGTCTTGCCCACCCCGGCGCCGCCGAACAGGCCGATCTTGCCGCCCTGCACGTAGGGGGTCAGCAGGTCGAGCACCTTGATGCCGGTGTGCAGCATCTGGGTCTTCGGCTCGAGCGCGTCGAACTTCGGTGCCGGACGGTGGATCGGCCAGCGCTCCTCGATGGTGAGGTTGGAGATGTCCTCGTTGAGGCACTCCCCGATGACGTTCCAGACCCGGCCCTTAGTGACGTCGCCCACCGGCACCGAGATCGGTGCCCCGGTGTCGCGTACCTTAGTGCCGCGCCGCATGCCGTCGGTCGGCTTGAGCGAGATCGCCCGCACCATGTTGTCCCCGATGTGCAGGGCGACCTCGGCGGCAATGGTCCGGTTGCCCTGGTCGGTCTCGATGTCGATCAGCAGCGCGTTGTTGAGGTTCGGCATCTCGTCGGCGGCGAACTCGACGTCCACCACCGGGCCGATGACCCGGGCAACCCTGCCGACCGCGGCGGTCTGCTCCGCTGCCGGCGCTTCGGAAGTCACTGTCATCTCGTCCTCTGTCCTACTCCTGCTCGGCGAGCGCGCTCGCGCCACCGACTATCTCGCTGATTTCCTGGGTGATCTCGGCCTGGCGGGCCTGGTTCGCCTCCCGGGTGAGGCGCTCGATGAGCTGCTGGGCGTTGTCGGTCGCCGACTTCATGGCGCGCTGCTGGCTGGCCAGCTGCG
>JAEZGC010000280.1 GCA_023437345.1 Actinomycetes bacterium | reverse complement strand
CGGGTGGGCCCGCCCCCCCCCGCCCGGGGGGCTCCCCCCGCGCCCACGCGGCCACAGCCCATGATCACTATGTGCACTCCCCAGACGCTACACCGGTTGCCGGTGTCCATGGCGGTGCGGGCAGCCGGATTAGGCATAGAGTGCTCCGACGTGGAGGTCACTGACCTTGTGAAGCGGTTGCTGGTGGGCCGCAAGCTCGCCAGCGCTCAGCTTGGTGAGACGCTGCTACCCAAGCGGATCGCCCTACCCGTGTTCGCATCGGACGCCCTCAGCTCGGTCGCCTACGCCCCCGACGAGATCCTGCTCACGCTGTCACTGGCCGGCATGGCGGCCCTGGCGTTCTCGTGGGAGATCGCGCTGGCGGTCGCCGTGGTGATGCTGATCGTGGTGATGTCGTACCGCCAGACCGTCCACGCCTACCCGTCCGGCGGCGGCGACTACGAGGTGGCCACCGTCAACCTCGGCCCCACCGCGGGGCTCACCGTCGCCAGCGCGCTGCTGGTGGACTACGTCCTGACCGTGGCGGTGTCGGTCTCCTCCGGCATCCAGAACGCGAAGGCGATGATCCCCTTCCTGCAGGGCCACGAGGGGATCGCGGCAGCGGCGGTCATCCTGGTCCTGATGGCGATGAACCTGCGCGGGGTGCGGGAGTCGGGGGCACTGTTCGCGATCCCCACCTACGGCTTCATGCTGGCGGTGCTGGGGATGACCGGCTGGGGGCTGTTCCGGATCTTCGTGCTCGGCGAGGACCTGCGGGCGCCCACCGCCGGACTGGAGATCGCGGCCGCCCCGGGGTACGCGGACTTCTCCGGGATCCTTGTCGTGGTGCTGCTGGCCCGCGCGTTCTCGTCGGGGTGTGCGGCGCTGACCGGGGTCGAGGCGATCTCCAACGGCGTGCCAGCGTTCCGCGAACCGAAGAGCCGCAATGCAGCGACCACGCTCGGGCTGCTGGGCGGGATCTCGATAACGATGCTGGCCGGAATCGTCGCCCTGGCCAACCTCACCGGGCTGAAGCTGATCGACGAGACCGGCGGCTCGTACTTCATCAAGGACGGCAACCCGGCCGACGTGGCGCACGAGACGGCGATGGGCCAGCTCGCCAGGACCATCTTCGACGGCTTCCCGCTCGGCTTCCTGCTGGTCATCACCGCCACCATGGTGATCCTGTTCCTGGCGGCGAACACGGCGTTCAACGGCTTTCCGGTGCTGGGCTCGATCCTGGCGAAGGACCGGTTCCTGCCCCGCGCGCTGCACACCCGGGGTGACAGGCTCGCCTTCTCCAACGGGATCATCGCCCTGGCCGCCGCCGCGATCGGCCTCGTCCTGGTGTTCAACGCCAGCGTCACCGCGCTGATCCAGCTGTACGTCGTGGGGGTGTTCGTCTCGTTCACCGTCAGCCAGCTCGGCATGATGCGGCACTGGACGCGGCACCTGCGCAGCGAGAAGGACCCGTCGCGCCGCGCCCGGATGCAGCGCTCCCGGATGATCAACGCGGTGGGCCTGACCGCGACCGGCGTGGTGCTGGTGATCGTCCTGGCGTCGAAGTTCCTGTACGGCGCCTACCTGGCGGTCGCGGCGATGGCCGGCGTGTTCGTCCTGATGCGCGCCATCCGCGCCCACTACGACAGGGTCGAGCGTGAGGTGGCGGTCAACCCCAGCGAGGGGCGGCTGCTGCCCAGCCGGGTGCGGGCCGTCGTCCTGGTCAGCGAGGTGAACAAGCCCACGCTGCGGGCGGTGAACTTCGCCCGGGCGACCCGGGCCAGCACCATCGAGGCGGTCACCGTCGCCGTCGACCCCGAGGAGGTGCAGCGGATCGCGCGGGAGTGGGAGGCGCAGGATCTCGCCGTGGCGCTGAAGGTGATCGCGTCGCCGTACCGCGAGGTGGTCAGCCCGTTCCTCAACTACGTGAAGGGCCTGCGTTCCGACAACCCCCGCGACGTGGTGTGCGTCTACATTCCCGAGTACATAGTCGGGCACTGGTGGGAGCAGTTGCTGCACAACCAGACCTCGCTGATCATCAAGGCTCGACTGAACTTCATGCAGGGAGTGATGGTGACGTCGGTGCCGTACCAGCTGGCCTCCTCGCGGTACGCGATCGAGCGGGCCCGACGCGACTCCCCGGCGGCGTGGCGGCTCCCGGGCAGCGGTTCGGTACGGATGGGCAAGTCGCTGGACGACTGGTCGCGGGAGTGAGCCCGCTGCGCGCCGGTGATCTGGTCGGCCCCGTCACGATCGGGGCGATCGCGCACGGCGGCCACTGCGTGGCGCGGGTGGACGGCCAGGTGGTCTTCGTCCGCCACGCCATCCCCGGCGAGGAGGCGATGCTGCGGATCACCCAGGTGCTGTCCCGATTCGCCCGCGGCGAGGTGGCGCAGGTGCTGCGCCCCAGCCCGGACCGGCGGATCCCGCCCTGCCCGATCGCCGGCGAGTGCGGCGGCTGCGATTTCCAGCACCTGACCCCGGCGGCCTCGCGGGAACTGAAGCGCCAGGTGGTGGCCGACCTGCTGCGCCACCACGCCGGCTACGAGTTCACCGGCCCGGTGGAGGCGCCCGACGCCGACGGGTTCGGCTGGCGGACCAGGATGCGCTACCACACCACCGCGGACGGGCGGCCCGGGCTGCACGCCCACCGCTCCGAGACTGTGGTGCCGTTGCCCGCCGAGGGCTGCCGGATCGCGGTACCTGCCATCGCCCGCCCGCCGCGGCAGCCCGCCGGTCAGGGCGACCTGCTGGCTGTCGCCGCGGCGTCCGGCAGCCAGATGGGCAGGGCGTCGATGCTGCCGGCCACGGTGACGGAGCGGGTGGGTGGGCGCCGCTTCGAGGTGGCCACCGACGGGTTCTGGCAGAGCCACGCGAAAGCGCCACAGGTGCTCATCGCTGCGGTGCTGGACGGCCTCGCGCCGGCTGCCGGCGAGCGGGCGTTCGACCTGTTCTGCGGGGTAGGGCTGTTCGCCGCAGCGCTGGCCGACGCCGGTTGCGAGGTGTGGGGCGTGGAAGGGGACCCGGTCGCCACCCGGCTCGCCCGACGCAACGTCCCGCAGGCGCGCTTCTTCCGCGGCGACGTGG
>JAEZGC010000251.1 GCA_023437345.1 Actinomycetes bacterium | reverse complement strand
GTTCGGTGCTGACCTGGGCGGGTGTGGCCACGGCCTCGCGGGTCGCTGCCAGCTTGCCCGGGCTGCGTCCGACGAGCACCAGCTCGTCCGACGCGTCCAGGGTGGGGCCGAGCAGGCCGGCGATGGCCCGGCCGGCGTTGCCCGAGGCCCCCAGGATGACGATTCGCATGGCACCTCCCCCGATGCTGCCTCCCACCTTGGCACCGCAGGGGGCCAGCCGCTGCCGGTTCGCGCACTGGCGTGCCCGCTCCCGTCGGGGTGGCTAGGCTCCAGTGCGTGAGCCCGCTCCCGCAGCCCGGTCGGACCCTCGTGATGGGGATCCTCAACGTCACCCCGGACTCCTTCTCCGACGGCGGGGAGCACTTCGGACGCGACGCCGCTGTCGCTCACGGCCTCGAGTTGCTGCGGCAGGGCGCCGACCTGGTCGACGTCGGCGGGGAGTCGACCCGTCCTGGCGCCGTCAGGTCGAGCCTGGCCGAAGAGCTGGCGCGGGTGGTCCCGGTGGTCGAGGCCCTGGCCGCCAACGGCGCGGTGGTCTCCATCGACACGATGCGCGCCGAGGTGGCGAGCGCCGCGGTGGAGGCGGGTGCCGTGGTCGTCAACGACGTCTCCGGAGGCCTGGCCGACCCGGCGATGCTCGCCACCGTCGCGCGGCTCGGCACCTGGTACGTCGCCATGCACTGGCGCGGCCACTCCGAGGTGATGCAGGACCGGGCCAGCTATCGCGACGTGGTCACCGACGTGACAGCGGAGCTCGCGGGCCGCCGGGACGCCGCCCTGTCCGCGGGGATCGCCCCCGACCGGCTCGTGCTCGACCCGGGCCTGGGGTTCGCCAAGACCGCCGCCCACAACTGGGCGCTGCTGTCCCGGCTGGAGGAGATCGAACGACTCGGCCTGCCGGTTCTCGTCGGAGCATCCCGCAAGCGGTTCCTCGGCGAACTGCTCGCCGAGGACGGCGACCTGCGCCCGCCCAAGGAACGCGACGCCGCCACCGTCGCGCTGACCGCGCTGCTGGCGCAGCGGCAGATCTGGGGGGTGCGCACGCACACCGTCCGCGCGCACCGGGACGCGATAGCGGTGGTGGAACGGCTGCGGGAAGACCCCCACCCACGCCGGGGACGGGTCAGGTAGGGTCGGTTCGAGGAGGAGGTGGCCAGTGGGTGATCGCATCAGGTTGACCGGCATCGAGGTGGTCGGACGCCACGGCGTCTACACCGGCGAGAAGTTCAGCGAGCAACCCTTCGTGGTCGACCTCGACTGCGTCATCGACCGGCGCCGCCGCGAGGACAACCTGGCGACGACTGTCGACTACTCCGAGCTCGCCGACCAGGTGGCGCGGATCATCCAGGCGGAGTCTGTCGACCTGATCGAGACGCTGGCCGAGAAGATCGCCGCCGCCTGCCTGTCCCATTCGGTGATCACCACGGTGACGGTGACCGTCCACAAGCCCGAGGCGCCGCTGTCGGTGCACGTCCGCGACGTCGCAGTCGAGGTGACCAGGAGCTCGCGATGAGCATCATCGACCTCGACGTCGACACCCTGTCCGGCATGACCCCGCTTCGGCTGGTGACGTATTCGCTCGGCTCCAACCTCGGCGACCGGCTTGAGTACCTGCAGGGGGCGACCGCCCTGCTCAACGCCACCCCGGGGATGAAGGTGACCGGAATCTCGTCGGTGTACGAGACCGACCCGGTCGGACTGCTCGACCAGCCGGACTTCCTGAACATCGTCGTCCAGGCCGAGTCGAGCCTAGCCTCCACCGTGATGCTGGAGCGGGCGCAGGCCATCGAGGACGGCTTCGACAGGATTCGCACGGTCAGGTACGGCCCGCGCACCATCGACATCGACCTGATAGCTGTGGGCGACCGGGTGATCCAGAACGAGAGCCTGACCCTGCCGCACCCCCGGGCCCACGAGCGGGCCTTCGTCCTGGTCCCGTGGCTCGAGGTCGAGCCGGACGCCGAACTGGTCGGGCACGGCCGGGTCGCCGACCTGGTGGCCGGCCTCGACACCGCAGGCGTGCGGCGGCGGGACGACCTCACCGTCGAACTCTGATGACCCCGGCCGGCCCGGCGCCGACGGTTCGCCCGACCAGCTGGCGCAGCATCGCCCTGGCGGCACTCGTCGGTGCCGCCGTCGGGTTCGGGCTCTTCTTCGGCCTCGACCGGCTGCAGCAGCCGCTGCCCGTGCCGCCGCTGATAGCTGCCGGCAGCCTCGCCGTCCTGGCAGCCGTGGTCGGTTGGCAGGCACGGGTGACCCGCATCACGCTGCACCGACGCCACGAGACGCTGACCCCCACCGCGGGGGTCGCCCTGCTGGCCCTCGGCAAGACCGCGCTGCTCGCGGGCGCCGGGCTGGCCGGTGCCTATGCCGCGATCGCCGTGCACACCCTTCCCCAGCTTGAGGCGGCGCTGCCGCGCGAGCGAATCGTCGGCGCGCTGGCCTCGATGCTTGCCGCACTCGGCCTGGCGGTCGCCGGACGATTGCTCGAACGCGCCTGCGAAATACCAAATCCGCCTCCCGACGATCAATCCGCCACGCCGGGCGAGGACCCTTCAGAAGACGAGCTGCGCAGTTAGGCTGGCGCCCGTGAGCGCTTCCCCCGCTGTCCGACGTACCGGACCCTCCGCCTTAGGGCGCTATTCATGGCTGACATTGGCAGTCACGGTGATGCTCGCAGCCGCACTCCTCACCGGGGATGTGTGGCTGACCCGGGCGGGCGCCGTTATTGCATTCCTCGGTGGCCTCGCGTCGAGCCTGTTGGCCTGGCGCGACGTCAAGCTGCAGCGTGCCGAGTATGAGTTGCGTTCGACACTGGAGTTGCGCAGCAGCGGCGAGAAACTCCACGCCGAACGCGAACAGCACGTCCGGCTCCTGCACATCCTGCAGCACCGCAACCAGGAGTTGCGCAGCCGCGCCACCACAGCCCGCGCCGAAGTTGGCCGGCTCGGCCAGGAAGTCGCGCGGCTGCGCGGTGACAACGCTGCCCTCCGGTTCGAGCTGGCACGCGTCAATGAGCTGGCCAATGCCGAGGTGCTGGCCCTGCCCCGCCGGGTGGCGGGAGCGGTTTCCGAACGCGAGGAAATCATGTGGAGCGAGGAGAATCTGCCCACGGTCGTCGATTTGAAGGCAATCACCGCTCCGTTCCTCGCCGAGGATAAGCAGCGCCAGGCCTGATCCGCAGCGCGCATCGCCCGTCGACCCCCGCGGTCGGCGGGCGATCGTGCTAATGGCGGCGATTGGTATTTGGGCCCCGCCCAGTCAGCCGCGGCAGGGAGTGCCCGGCTCGACTTTTCCAGAGTTGGGCCGGGGTATACGCTGAACGCGGCTGTTCTTGTGAAAACGGGAAGCCGCATTGTTTCTCGCGAAAGGACGGATCATGGCGCAACGGGTGGAGATCGTACTCACCGACGATCTTGACGATTCCAAGGCGGACAGCACCGTCACGTTCGGGTACGCCGGGGCGAGCTACGAGATCGATCTGTCCGACGCCAACAAGGCGGCCCTCGAAGAGGCGCTGGCCCCCTACATCGGCGCCGCCCGCAAGGTGTCCTCCGCCCGACGCTCCTCCGGTGGCGGCGGCAAGCGCAGGTCCGGCGCCGGCGCGAGCGCCACCGACATCCGGGCCTGGGCGGTCTCCCAGGGCATGAACGTGTCCAGCCGCGGCCGGGTCTCCAGCGAGGTTCGCGAGGCCTACGAGAACGCCCACGGCTGATCCGGCGCCGGCCCGATTGAGCCGGGGGCGAACACGGGAACTCCGAGCCCCCGGTGAGGCGTTGACTAGACTGAGTACGTCCGTCGGGGGCCGCTGTGGCCGCCGGTGGGGCGTCCGGCAGGGCTGGATTAAGGAGTTCCCGCATGTTCGACCGGTTCACCGATCGCGCCAGGCGAGTCATCGTGCTCGCCCAGGACGAGGCGCGCATGCTCAACCACAACTACATCGGTACTGAACACCTCCTGCTCGGGCTCATCCACGAGGGTGAGGGCGTCGCCGCCAAGGCGCTGGAGTCCATGGGCATCTCGCTGGAGGCGGTCCGCGAGCAGGTCGAGGAGATCATCGGGCAGGGCCAGCAGGCTCCCACCGGCCACATCCCCTTCACCCCGCGCGCCAAGAAGGTGCTCGAGTACTCGATGCGCGAGGCCCTGCAGATCAACCATCCCTACATCGGCACCGAGCACATCCTGCTCGGCCTGATCCGTGAGGGCGAAGGGGTCGCCGCGCAGGTGCTGATCAAGCTCGGCGCCGACCTCAACCGGGTGCGCAACACCGTCCTGCAACTGCTGTCGGGCTACCAGGGCAAGGAGGCCGCCACGTCCGGCGCGCCCGATGCCGGACCCGGCGCGCAGGCGTCGGCGACCATCCTCGACCAGTTCGGTCGCAACCTGACCCAGGCCGCCCGCGAGAACAAGCTCGACCCGGTGATCGGGCGCGAGAAGGAGATCGAGCGGGTTATGACGGTGCTCAGCCGTCGCACCAAGAACAACCCGGTGCTGATCGGCGAGCCCGGCGTCGGCAAGACCGCCGTCGTGGAAGGCCTGTCGCAGGCCATCGTCCGTGGTGACGTCCCCGAGACCCTGCGCGACAAGCAGATCTACACCCTCGACCTGGGGGCGCTGGTCGCGGGCTCGCGGTACCGCGGCGACTTCGAGGAGCGCCTGAAGAAGGTGCTCAAGGAGATCAAAACCCGCGGCGACGTGGTGCTGTTCATTGACGAGATCCACACCCTGGTGGGTGCCGGTGCCGCCGAGGGTGCGATCGATGCCGCGTCCATCCTCAAGCCGATGCTGGCCCGCGGCGAACTGCAGACCATCGGCGCGACCACGCTTGACGAGTACCGCAAGCACATCGAGAAGGACGCCGCGCTGGAGCGCCGGTTCCAGCCGATCCAGGTCGCCGAGCCGTCGATAGCGCTGACCATCGACATCCTGCGCGGCCTGCGTGACCGCTACGAGGCCCACCACCGGATCACCATCACCGACGGCGCGCTGACCGCCGCCGCCCAGATGGCCGACCGGTACATCTCCGACCGGTTCCTGCCCGACAAGGCGATCGACCTGATCGACGAGGCGGGCGCGCGACTGCGGATCCGCCGGATGACGGCCCCGCCCGACCTGCGTGAGTTCGACGAGAAGCTCGCCCAGGTCCGGCTCCGCAAGGAAGCCGCCATCGACGCCCAGGACTTCGAGCTCGCCGCACGGCTGCGCGACGACGAGCGCAAGCTCCTGCTCGGCCGCTCCGAGAAGGAGGAGGCCTGGAAGGTGGGCGACCAGGACGTCCCGGCCGAGGTGGACGAGGAGGCGATCGCGGAGGTGCTGTCCAGCGCCACCGGGATCCCGGTCTTCAAGCTCACCGAGGAGGAGTCCTCACGGCTGCTGAAGATGGAGGAGGAGATCGGCAAGCGGTACATCGGCCAGCACGACGCCGTCAAGGCGCTGTCGCGCTCGATCCGCCGTACCCGGGCCGGCCTCAAGGACCCCAAGCGCCCGTCCGGCTCGTTCATCTTCGCCGGGCCCTCCGGCGTCGGCAAGACCGAGCTGACCAAGGCGCTGACCGAGTTCCTGTTCGGTGACGAGGATGCCCTGATCACCCTCGACATGAGCGAGTACTCCGAGAAGCACACCGCGTCGCGGATGTTCGGCTCCCCGCCCGGCTACGTCGGCTACGAGGAGGGCGGCCAGCTCACCGAGAAGGTGCGGCGCAAGCCGTTCAGCGTGGTGCTGTTCGACGAGATCGAGAAGGCGCACCCCGACATCTTCAACTCGCTGCTGCAGATCCTGGACGAAGGTCGCCTGACCGACGCCCAGGGCCGGGTGGTCGACTTCAAGAACACCGTGATCGTGATGACCACCAACCTGGGGACGCGCGACATCTCCAAGACGGTCAACCTCGGGTTCAGCCAGTCGAGCGACACCGCGGGCGGCTACGAGAAGATGAAGGCGAAGGTCTCCGACGAGCTCAAGCAGCACTTCCGTCCCGAGTTCTTGAACCGGGTGGACGAGATAGTGGTCTTCCACCAGCTCTCCACCGAGGACATCGAGCGGATCGTCGATCTGATGGTCGGCGAGATCGAGAGCCGGCTGCGCGACCGCGACATGGGCATCGAGCTGACCCCGGCCGCCAAGGCGTTGATCGCCAAGCGTGGCTTCGATCCGGTGCTGGGCGCCCGTCCGTTGCGTCGGGCGATTCAGCGCGACATCGAGGACAGCCTCGCGGAGAAGATCCTGTTCGGGGACGTGCACCCCGGCGAGATCGTGGTCGTCGACGTGGCCCCGGAGGGTTCGGAGTCGGCGTTCACCTTCACCGGCGTCGCGAAGGCCATGATGCCGGACGCCCCGACCGCCGAGCTCGGCCAACTCGGCTGACGCTGTACGAAGGGCCCCGCCCCCACCGGGGGCGGGGCCGTGGCCGTGCCGGGGG